>CAMMMG010000005.1 GCA_946497925.1 uncultured Mycoplasmatota bacterium | reverse complement strand
ATTTGATATATCTAGAACTAAATAGTCATCCCACAACTTTTATGCAAGAACCAATATTTTTTCTCTTAAACTTTCCTTATTAGTATTATTTTGCATATTCTCACTTCTTTCCAAGTAAATTTATTCTAACATAAAAGAAGCCTATTTCCTAGACTTCTCATATTTTTTCATAAACTTTTTATATAGTTCATCGCATTTACTAGCATCCATCTCAGGTGTATCTTTTAATGGATTAGGAATATTAAGTTTTTGATACTTTTCAAAACCTAAGTGATGGAATGGTAGAAATTCTATTTTTTCAATATTTTTTATTTTCTTTAAATATTCTACTAAACCATCTAAATATTCATCATTATCCATAATACCTGGAACAATTACTTGTCTAATCCAAACTGGTTTATCGCTCTTATTTAACTCTTCGATAAACTTCTCTGACTCTTCTATATCTCTTCCTGTTAAGTCTTTATAACCTTCTTTGGTAACGTGTTTAATATCTAAAATAACAAGATCTATTAACTCTAATATTTCTTTATATTTACCAATACCAACACCTGCAGTATCTAAGGCAATGTGAATACCTTCTTTTTTTAGTTTCTCACAGATATCTAATAAGAAATTAATTTGTAAAAGAGGTTCTCCTCCAGAGAAAGTTACACCACCATTGTTTCTTTTAAAGTATGGTTTGTTACGAAGAATTTTTTTAACTAGTTCATCTGTATCATAGTTTACTTCATTCATAGCCCAAGTTTCTGGGTTATGACAGTATTTACATCTTAGAGTACAACCATCTAAAAATACTACGGTTCTAATTCCTGGTCCATCTACAAGACCAAAGGTTTCAATTGAGTCAACGCTTGCTTTCATTTACATCTTCTCGTGGAAAGTTCTTGAAATAACTTCTTCTTGTTGTTTTCTAGTTAGACGATTAAATCTAACTGCATAACCTGATACTCTAATTGTTAATAATGGATATTTATCTGGATTATTCATAGCATCTATTAACATTTCTCTTTGTAAAACATTAACGTTTAAGTGATGTGCTCCTTGTACAAAGTAACCATCAAGTAGACTTACTAAGTTGTCAATTTGTTCATCTTTATTATGTCCTAGGGATGATGGAACAATTGAGAATGTATTAGAAATACCATCACGACAACAGTCAGCATAGTTAAGTTTTGCAACTGAGTTTAATGATGCGATGGCCCCACTTGAATCTCTTCCGTGCATTGGGTTTGCACCTGGAGCGAATGCTTCTCCTGCCTTACGTCCATCTGGAGTAGACCCAGTCTTACTACCATAAACTACGTTTGATGTTATTGTTAATACTGATAATGTTGGTGTAGCGTTACGATAACATTTATGTTTAGATAATTCTTTATACATCTTATCAAGTATTTCTTTAGCGATATTATCTACTCTATCATCATCATTACCATATTTAGGATAGTCTCCTTCTACTTCAAAGTCTATTGCGATACCATCTTCATTTCTAATTGGTTTTACTTTAGCATATTTAATTGCAGAAAGTGAGTCTGTTGCAACAGATAATCCTGCAACACCATAAGCCATTAGACGATTTACATTTGTATCGTGCAAAGCCATTTGTCCTGCTTCATAAGCATATTTATCATGCATATAGTGAATAACATTCATTGCATTAGAATAAACTTCGGAAACTTTTTCTATCATCTTGAAATATGCATCTTTTACTTTGTCATAATCAAGTACTTCATCAGTCATCTTAGGGAATCCTTCAACAACTAGGTCACCTTTAACTTCATCAACACCACCGTTAATAGCATATAGAAGTGCTTTAGCAAGATTACAACGAGCTCCAAAGAATTGCATATCTTTACCTTCTCTCATTGCAGATACACAACAAGCGATAGCATAGTCATCTCCATATACTGGACGCATAACATCATCGTTTTCATATTGGATAGCATCTGTTTCAATACTCATCTTAGCACAATATTTCTTGAAGTTTTCAGGTAATCCTCTCGCCCATAATACGGTCATATTTGGTTCAGGGGCAGTATCTAAGTTAGTTAGTGTATGTAATATACGATAACTCGTCTTAGTTACCATGCTCTTTCCTTCATTAGTAACACCACCAATAGATGCAGTTACCCAAGTTGGATCACCTGAGAATAATTCATCATAATCAGGTGTTCTTAAGTGTCTAACTAATCTTAGTTTAATAACAAACTGATCAATAATTTCTTGAATTTCTTTTTCAGTAATAGTACCATCATTTAAATCTCTTTCAAAGTAAATATCAAAGAAAGCATCAACTCTACCTAAACTCATAGCAGCGCCATTATTTTCTTTAACTGATGCTAAATAACCAAAGTAAGTCCATTGTACTGCTTCTTTACCATTACGTGCTGGTCTTGAGATATCAAAACCATAACCTTTAGCCATTTTCTTAATTTCATCTAAAGCACGATATTGCATAGAAACATCTTCTCTTAATTGGATTAACTCATTAGTCATTGGTCCTAATAGTTTATTATCCCACTCGTACTTTTTTTGTTCCATTAGATAGTCAATACCATAAAGTGCAACACGTCTATAGTCCCCTATTATTCTACCTCTACCATAAGCATCAGGTAGTCCTGTTAATAGACCAACATGTCTTGCTTTTCTAATCTCTGGTGTATAAGCATCAAAAACACCTTGATTATGAGTTTTACGGTATTCATTAAAATATTTATCAACTTCTGGATTTAATTTATATCCATAAGCATCTAATTCTTGATAAACCATTCTAATTCCACCATAAGGATTAACTATTCTTTTTAGTGGGGCATCTGTTTGAAGTCCTACGATTACATCATCATCTTTACTGATATAACCTGGCTTAAAAGCATTAATCCCTGACATATGGTCAACATCAATATCAAGTACATGTTTCTTTAATTCTTCTTTTAATAAATCACTACATTTTCCCCAAACTCTATCAGTTTTTTCTGTAGTACCTTCTAGGAAACTTTCATCTCCATCATATCCCTTATAGTTAGTTTTAATAAAATCACTAACATTTATTTCTTTAGTCCAGACTCCTTCTTTGAAGCCTTTCCATTCTTCTCTCATTCTTTCATACCTCCTTGCATTCTTATTATACCATTAAATATATAATTTCATTAAAAAAAATACTATTCTTGACAGTATTTTTTAAGCATAGATGCTTGTAATGATAATAGTTGCAACTAAAGCGACTAGAAATAACACTAAACTAGTTACCCATACTTTCTTTTGTTTCTTTTTATAACCTAATAAAAATAAAGCGATTAAAGCGATATAAAGAATCGCAAATAAAACAATCATACCAATTCTCATTAATAACACCTTCTATTCTATAAGTATTATATCAATATTTTTATAGAGATACAATTATGTTTAATAAAATATCATTTTATTATATTTTTAACTAATTCCTTTTTTAAAATTCTTTCTTTATTTTTAGCACCAGTTCCTAAAGCAGATATTTCAACTCCTGTTTCTCTTTCTAACCAGTCAAAATATTCTCTTAAATATCTATTAAAATAATAATCTTCAAAATTACCACTTTCACCCTTAAAATCTAATCCTAAATGTTGAAAAAAGTTTAAATATAAACTAGATGGAGTATTAATTTGGCAATTTGTTTTTAACTTTTTTATATCTAAATCAAATACTCTTCTCTCCATTTTTGTTACTGTCGTTTGTTCAGACTGATCAAATACAGTATTAGGTGGAAAATCACCATCTACCATCGGAAGTTCAATTATTTTTGTTTCATATTCAGATAATCCCTTAGATTTATACATTAATCGTTCTAATTCTAGAGCTTCAAGTAATGTTATAGTATCTAAACTCTTTGATTTATAATTTTCTCCAAAGATTTGTTTTAAACACACTTCTGGACAATGACTAATAATTTTCTTTAATCTTTTAATATTTAAATAATTAGGAAAACATTCAATATCGCCACGACAAGGATAACTTCCATACATTGATGCAAGATTAATTTGAGTCCAAGTTAATTCTTCACCTTTACCATAATTTCCTGAATAAATATATTCACCAGATTTTGTTATATTACTTATTCTTATTGGGAATGGCCTTATAACCATAATCGTTTGTAATAATCTCTCTGCAGAAATTCCAGAATCTGCAAGTAATTGCATAGTAGAAACTTCCCTACAAACAGTATTAGGATAATGACCACTATGATTAATATCTAAATCACAACCTTGTGAACCTTCTAATATTACATATTCTAAAGGATTTTCAAGATGTTTATATAATCTCTCATGCCATTCATCATTTGAACAAACAATAGCATTTCTAAAGGTCTTAAAAAACTCTATTTTTTTATCTTTAAGAATTTTCTCACAAGTAACAGCATTACCACCTTTAAATGTTGAACCAGTTTTAATATGTTCCCTTTCATATTGTTTATGTCTCTCTTCAATTAAAGGAACCATTTCGTGAACATAAATTTTTCTATCGCCTAGATATTTTCTAACTTGTTCATATTCATTAATAAACACTTCCATATCAATAGCAGAACCTGGTCCAATAAATAACTCTGTATTAGGATTAACTGATGATACGGGGATATTTCTAAAAACAGTAGCATTACCATTTTCATCTACAAAAGTATGTCCTGCATTTGGCATACAATTAGTAATAGCAGCACCTAAATTAATAGATTTATCAGTTGCTATTTCACCTACTACTTTAGCTTTACCACAACTACCAGCTTCACCATCTATTACTGATATAACATTTTTAACCATAACATCCCCCTTAATTAAGATTTACTTTAAATCATTAATAACTCCATTTATTAAATTTAAATCAGACGGAATAATCCATTTTACATTTGCCATTTTAAATAATACTAAAGGTATAATAGCACCACTTCTTGCCCCATTCATCCATTTAGGATTATCAGGCATTAACTTATATAATTCAGCAAGCGAGATATTATAAAATACCTTTTTAGTACCATCAATATAATCTTCTAAACTAAGCATATATTTATGAATATTATCATTAAATAAAGTATTGTCTACTAAATTAAATCCTGTTAGCAATTCAAATCTTTCTTCTCCACCTGTAAATATTGCACAGTCATAATCTTTATCTAATTCAATATTAGACAATTTTTCTCTAACAAATTTTTCCATCTCTTCAACAGTATTACCACTATATTTATCATTAACTTTATCAAAGTTATTTAATAAGTCACCAACTCCAATAGTTAGATTCCTAGTATCAGTTATTTTATCACCTACAAAGGTTACTAACTCAGTAGTTTTGCCTCCCATATTAATAATTAAGACTTTCTTGTTATTATAATCATTCTCCATAGCTTTTGCTAAATAATAATTTTCAATACCATGACTAATAATATTAAAATGTAAATCAAATCTTTCATTAAATAACTTAACTAAATCTTTTTTTCTTTCTTGTGTTAAATTTCTAAATATACCAGTAACAAAAATATTTGTATTATAATACTTTAAATCATATTTAGTTTTTATTTCTTCAAAGTAATCACATAACTCCTTTAAATTACTCTCACTAATGCCTTTTTCTCTATCAAAGTCATTTTTAAAATATATAGAATGCTCTTCTATAAGTTTTAATTCATTCTCATAACAATAAACTTTTATTGTTGATGAACCTAAATCAATATAATATGTTTTCATAAATAACACCTTCTTATAAAGAATTATAGCATATAAATACTATATATTAAGAATCTATTTTACATTTTGGCTCATTTTTACTTCGTATTTTGGCTAGTCTTCGTTTTTTATATTTTAATTGTATTTTTCTTTCTAATTATTAAATCGTAATAAATAGCCATCAGGATCCTTTACTAAAAACTCTTTATCTAAATACGTTTTACCATTAACATCATATTCATTTATCATTATATCTTTAAAGAAGGTTATATTTTTATTAACTAAATCTTGATAATAGTTATCTATATCACTTACAGTCATGCTTATATTAATACCTCTACCAAAAGGATACTCTAACTTACCTGTATTCCAGTTATCATTAATTTCTTCTATCATTAATTGATTACCTTCTAGTTCTAAAAAGGCAAACTTATCTTCTTTTCTTTCATACATTATTTTAAATCCTAGAGTAAGGTAAAACTCTTTACTTTTATCTATATTAGTTACACTTAATTCTGGTATTAATTTGTTAAATTTCATAATAATTTCCTCCCTTTGTTACAATTATATCATTTACTAGACTATAATAATAACTTATTTTCTTATTAAGAATAAACTATATTGGAAAGGAGAATTGCTATGTTTGGAGAATCTTGCAATAATAATGCTCATCCACGTTGTCGTTTCTGTTATGTTCAAGGACCTACTGGTCCAACTGGCCCTACTGGTCCTGCTGGAGGTCCTACTGGTTCAACTGGGCCAACAGGTCCTACAGGACCTACTGGGGCGACTGGAATGACAGGCCCTACTGGTCCAACAGGGCCAACCGGTTCTACGGGAGCGACAGGAATGACTGGTGCTACACCAAATCTTACTATAGGTACTGTTACAACAGGGGCACCAGGAAGTACTGCTACTGCTAGTATAACAGGAACTGCTCCTAACTTTGTTTTAAGTTTAAGTATCCCACAAGGACCAACAGGTCCTACAGGAGTTAGTGGACCTACAGGAGCAACTGGTATTACTGGACCTACTGGAGCAACAGGAGCTACGGGACCAACTGGTCCAACAGGTCCTACCGGTCCTACAGGTTCTAGTGATTCATAATACTTGAAAAGAAGTTTAATCACCGTTTTAAACTTCTTTTTTTACTATACTATTTGTTTTCTAATTGTTCAAGTATTTCAAAAGTGTTTTCTTGTTTATACTTAATAAATTTATCATCATTTTTAATATTTTCAATTAAAAGCTTTATTTCCTCACTATTAGTCCTATATAAATAATAGTATTTTTTATCTCCGATTTTCAAGTTACCATATTTATCAATAGTATAACAATCTTTATAATTTTTTATATTATTAAATTCTTCTTCTGTATAAATATACTGATAATTATTTTTCCCTTTATTTATATTTTCTAAATCTTTATATGTAACCTTGTAATCTTTAATTATTTTTTTAAATACTTGATAAATATATTCAGAATTATTGTATCTTTTGTTATCTATTCTATTTATTTCATTTCCTCTTTTTACATAATTATTAATAAAACTTGTATCTTTGTCCTTAAAAAACGAATCATTTTTACTATTTAAATATTTAATATTAGAAAAAAATACTCTTATAATTTCTTTATGCCATTCATTATTACTAGTACTATTATATATTTCTTGTATATAATAATTTAAATCATCTTTTAAATTATCTTCTATTTTTTTAAATAAATTACGAGTTAACTTAGCACTTTCTTTTGTAACTGGAATATTATATATACCATCACGATATAAAATATTAAAAGTTATTAGATAATCTTCTATTTTAAGAGGAACTTTTCTTGTATTTTTAGATGAAAGTTCTGAATATAAGTTATCTATTAAATCTTGATATGAATAAAGTTCATATGTATTCTTACAACTACAGTCTTTACCTTTTTTTCCATCAAGAGTTAAATATATGTATATTTTTCTATATTTTTTTAATTCTTTATTACCTTCTAATTTTTCATAATATGTTTTTGTTTGGTTAGAATGTTCAGGACTTTCAAGTTTCGCTTCTATAAGAATAATAAAATATTTTTTTATATTTCCTTGTTTTATACCAAAAGTAATATATAAATCTGGAATATATTTGCCTATTTTTTTCCTAATATCTGGTTCTGAAAAATCAATAATATCATAATCTTCTGATAAATTAATACCTTCAAAATAATCTTCATTATTTTTTTTATCTTGCCTTTGATTTTCTTTTATAAACTTTAATAATTGTTTCATTGATTTAAGACCATATCCATAAATGTTATCTTTCTTTAATAGGGATGCCAAAAAGTTAGTATGAATATCTTCATAACGAAACAATCCTATCTGTTCTATAATACCAATATCTAAATAGTAATTATAAAAGTCTTTCCATTCTTTACTTTCTAATATTTCTAATACTTTATTATCCATATCTATACCTCCGCCAATATTATAAGATATTTTGTTTTTTTTAACAATATAGAAAAAGAACAGCTTAAGCTGTACTAATTGAGAATAAATATACCAATATTAAGGTAAGTTGCAAATAATAACCAGATAAAATAAGGTATTTGTAAGTAACCACTAATTTTATTATTCTTTAATAATTCTTTAATCATAGATATAACTAATATAAGTAATAAAATTATCCAAAAGAAAGCGGTAAAGTACATTCTTAAAACAAAGAAGATTATTGGCCAGAAGAAATTTACTAAAAGTTGTAATATGTATATTTGATTTAATTCCTTATCATTTTCTTTGTCTTTGGTAGCAATAAAGTAAGAGATTCCCATTAAAATATAAAGTATTGTCCAAACTATAGGAAATATATAGGATGGAGGGCTAAGTGGAGGTTTTATTATATCCCCGTAATTCATATAACCTGATATAATAAAGCCTACTAACACTCCTCCTACTATTGGTATTAAACTATAAATTATTCTTTTTAACATAAGGCCTCCTTAATACATTTATATGCGACTATTACATTTTTATAAGTTTTTCATAAAATATAGAGAGGTGTATTTATGAGTAAATATAAAGTATGTGTTTATACTATATGTCTAAATGAAGAGAAATTTGTTGATAGATGGTATGAATCTATGAAAGAAGCTGATGAGATTTATGTTCTTGATACAGGCTCTACTGATAATACGGTAGAAAAACTAAAAGAAAAAGGTGTTCATGTAGAGGTTAAAAAAATAGAGCCTTGGAGATTTGATGTGGCAAGGAATGAGTCTTTAAAATTAGTACCAGAAGATGCAGATATTTGTGTATGTACTGATTTAGATGAAGTATTTTTACCTGGTTGGAGAGATGAATTAGAGAAAGCTTGGCATGATAATACTACTAGACTTAGATATATTTATAACTGGTATTTAGATGAAAACAATAATCCTATAATTAGTTTTTATTATGAGAAGATTCATAAAAGATTAGGTTATTCCTGGTATCATCCAGTTCATGAGATATTAAAGTATGATGGTGTTGAAACTTTTAATGTTACTGATAATATTATTTTAAATCATTATCCTGATAGATCTAAGTCTAGAAGTAGTTATCTTCCTTTACTTGAAATGAGCGTTAAAGAAGATCCTAATGATGATAGAAATATGCACTATTTAGGTCGTGAATATATGTATTATGGTAAATATAATGAAGCGATTGATACTTTGATTAGACATTTAAATTTGGAAAATGCTACTTGGAAAGATGAAAGATGTGCTTCTATGAGATTTATTGGTAGATGTTATAAGTACTTAAAAAGATATGATGAAGCGAAAATGTGGCTTCTTAAAGCGATTGAGGAAGCTCCTTATTTGAGAGATCCTTATATGGAAATGGCTCTACTCTATTATTCTTTAGAAGATTATGATAATACTATTCATTATGTAAATCTTGCTTTAAATATAAAAAGCCATACTAAGAGTTATATAAATGAGACTTTTAGTTTTGGCTATACTCCATATGACTTATTAAGTATTTCTTACTATAATAAAGGAGAGATAGAAGCTAGTAAGGTATTTTTAGAGAAAGCAATAAAGATAGAGCCAAACGATGAGAGGCTTAATAATAACTTAAAGATAATTAATGAGAAATTAAAAGAAACTACTGAGTAAATTTTCAGTAGTTTTAATCTATGAAGTCAAAACCTTTTATTTTTACCTTACTTCTTCTATATTTATCACGTTTTTCTAAAGGTACAGTTTTACAGATTGACTCAAGTTCCATTTTTAATCTTAATTCTTTATCAGAAATCATATAATCGGGTAAAGACCAATTAACATACTTACCTTGTTTTTCATTATAGACTTGTTTAGGGATTTGATATATCTTATAGTCATGTAAAATATAATCATAGAAGGTCTCATAGATATTAAATTTTGATGTAGTAATCGTTCTATAAAGTGTACTTTCAACAGAATCATAATTACAAGCCATTACTAAAATATCTTTTAAAAATCTATCTCTTCCTATTAAGTTTTCTGTTTCTTTCTTTATCCCAGTAGCATAAGACAAATCAACATATTCATTTATGTCATCCCAAATAGTATATTTACTTTTATAAACATTGATTAAATATTTTACTAAAGCTAAACGCATTTTTTGTTCTTTGGGATTAACATCATATTCTCTTGTACATAGAGCATGTTCCCAATCTATTAAATTTTGTAATATCTCCTCTTTAGTAAAGTATCTTAATTCATCTTCATCTGGATTAGTATAACTCATGAAAAATGGAAGAACGAATCCACCTGCGTGAGCAACTCTTGCATAACCATCGACATCAAAAAGTGTTCCTTCAGGGGTAATATAAGTTCCATCATTCCACCACTTCTTATCATTTTTATCTCTTTTTCCAAATCTTTCAACATAGTTATCATAATAATAAGTCATAGATATTCCTCCAATTAATAAATTAGTTTTATAATATCACATTTTTATATGTTTCACACTAATTAGTTTGCTATTTTCTCTTTTTTTCATTATAATAACTAGCATGGAGGGAGTACTATGAAAGAAAAAGAAGCTTTAGGTATTAATGATTATGACTTTATTTATTATGAACTTAGTCCAGAACAACAGCCTATTGAAGAAGTAATTAAAACAAGTGAATTTATTGAAAATGACTTTGCTAATTATCTAAAGGAAAATTATCCTAATTATTATAGTAAAAACATAAGAATTAAGTTTATAAACTGGGGACATATGGAAGTTGTTTATGTCTTAGATAATGGGCATAAAAAATATACTTTATTAATGGGACAACCTAATTTAGAATATGGTAAAGTAAAGAGTGAATATGACAACTTAAAAATCCTTAGTAAAAATAATGATGATGTAGTTAGTCCCCTACTTTATTATGGTAGTCCTAAGTATAATAGAGAAATTTATATGACTCCTTACTATTATCAAGCTAGATGTATAAGTTATTTAGATGAAAAGTTAGGTATTTATGTACCTGAACCTGATTATCACTTTGAAGAGTTTAAGGAAGATGATAAAGATGTTATTGAAGAAGTTATTACTGCTAAGATAATATCTTTATATAATCAAAATACTCATATTGGTCTTGATGAGTTTAATGTTAATAGTGGTGACTTTATTTTAGAAAAAGGATTTGAAGATACTATAAATAATGTTAACAATGTATTTAATGATATGAAAGTAATTGCAGCAAGAAAACTAGTTAATATGTCTTTAGATGATTATATAGATTTAATTTATGAAAGACTTGAGAAGTTTAATAGTAAAAATATTGATAAAGGTATAGATTTAGGATTTAGTAAAGTTAAAAAAAGAACTTAGCAATTATCTAAGTTCTATTTATTTTGTAATTTACCTTTCATTCCTTTTAGACCATTTTTAGCAAAACCTTGTAAAATGTTTGTATTGAATGAATGTGTTTTACTTTCACGTTTTTTATAATCTTTAATAGCAATACTAATCATATCATCTAATAGTTCAGTATAATCTTTTCCTTTAGGATCCCATAGATAGAATGCTAGTGAACCTGGTATTGAGTTAATCTCATTAACATATACTTTTTTAGCTTTATTATCAATTAACATGTCAATACGAGCATCTCCACTACTTCCTAAAGCTTTAAATACTTTAATAGCAAGTTCTTCTACTTCTTTAGTCATTTTATCTGTAAGGTCTGCTGGTATTTTTCTATCAGCTGAAGCCATTCCTTTAGATCCTTTAAGAGGGGTCATTTTGGCTCCTAGTTTTCCTTTAACTTTACCACTACCAATATATTTTTCATCATATGTTAGAAAAGCACTTTTAGATAATACTTCTTCTATAACACTTGTTTCTTGATTTTCATAATTACCTAAAACAGAGATATTTACTTCCATTAAATTTTTAATTACTTCTTCTACTACTATTTTACTATCATAGTTAATAGCTTCTTCAATAGCTTTAACTAACTCATCTTTATTGTTTGCAACACCTATTCCTACACTACTTCCTGTTGTAGCAGGTTTTACAATAACTGGATATTTAATTTTCTCTACCTTTTTAATTACTTCATCAGGGTCATTTTTATAATCTGTATCATAGAACCATGTATATGCTGGAACTGGAATATCATTAGCTTTAAAGATATCTCTCATATATGCTTTATCTTGTGATACAACTGCTGAGTAAACATTAGGTCCAACATATGGAATACCTACTGTTTGGAAATATCCTTGTAATACACCATCTTCTACATTAGTACCATGGGTAATTGGAAATATTACATCTAAATCTGTAACTATCTTTTTAAATAGTCCCTTACTTTGTAATACAAAGGCTCCATCTTTTTTATATAATATGACATTACTTGCATATTTCTTAATTAAATCTAAATCCTGATATACTTCAACATCCATTAACATGTTACCAGTATACCACTCACCATCTTTAGTTATATAGATTGGAATAATATCATATTTTTCTTGATTTATTTTATTCATGGCTTGAACTGCTGAAATAATACTTACTTCATGTTCAACGGATTCACCACCGAATACAACTCCTAATTTAATTTTCATTCTATCTCCTCCTACTTTTCATTATATGTATCAGGTAAATCATTTTCAAATAAGGCATAGATTTCTTTCTTTGTTTTTATACCTCTTATAAAATTATATGCTTCTTTAACATCATTGTAAACAATTAAATTATCCATATTATATTTAGCTTCCCTTAATCCCTCTTTAATTGGCTTAGTTCTCTTTTCACCAATTAGAACTACATAGTCTGCTTTAGAAATAGTAGCGATTTGTTTTCCAAACTCTTTATTAAGTTCTTCTTCTTTATCACCTAACTCTATCATACCTGGTGTTACTACTACTTTTAGTCCTGGCATCATAGATAAAACTTCTAAAGCACTCTTAGCACCTACTGGATTTGAGTTATAAGCATCATCTATTTGATAGAAGTAACCCATTTTCTTAAGTTCTAGTCTATGTTCTACTTGTTTAACATTTCTAACAGCTTGTTGTAGTTTAGGAATTGATATACCAAATTCACGCCCTAAAGCAAGTCCTGCTAATATATTATAAACGTTATGTTTACCTAATAGTTTAGTCTCAAATTCATATTTTTTCTTATCACCTTTAAATGTTACATCAAAGGTAGTTCCAACACTAGAACATCTTATATTACTAGCATGAACATCTACATCTTTTTCGTCTATTCCTATCCAAAGTATTTTACATTTATTTTTTAAATCATAACTTACTTGCTTAGGATCATCTCTATTAAGTACTCCTACTCCATCAAGAGGTAATGATTCAATAAGTTCAAATTTAGTCTTTTGAATATTCTCTTCGCTACCAAAACTTTCTAAGTGAGCAGTACCAATACGTGTTAAGATACCATATTTAGGATGAACTAAATTACATAAATCTTTAATTTCTCCTCTAACATAAGCACCCATCTCGGCGATAAATACTTCTGTAAATTTATCTAAGTGATTATTAATAGTAATTATTAATCCATAAGGAGTATTTAAATTACGAGGAGTTGGTAGTGTTGCATATTTAATATTTAATATATCTGCTAGAATATTTTTACTACTTGTCTTACCATAACTACCTGTTACACCGATAACTTTTAAGTTAGGCATACTCTTTAACTTTTTAACTGCCATACTTTTGAAATGATGATAAACATATTTTTCTAAAGTATATTTGTTAATAAAGTTGGTAAGTAGAATTATAAAAGTATTTAGATAGGCAAAAAGTATAAAGATAAAGATTAAGAAATGACTAATTAATAGATTATCTCTATATATAATAATAAATACTATTGGTATTAAATGTAATATTGTTGTAGTTGCAATTAATCTTTTTACTCTTGCAGTTATTACTAAAGGTTTCTTTACTTGTTCATTCTTTAAGTCTTTTCTAAATTTGATAGCATAAACTACATATAGAATAATTGCTATTATATTTAAGATTAAACTTATAGTTTTATCATTAATTAAGAAGACATTAGCGACTGCTACTATAAGTACTGCTAAAAGTTCTAGTGAAAAGAAATTAGAACTATTATTAACAACCCATTTAACATAACGGTTGTTTTCATTATATAAATTTTGTTGTAACATATGCAAACTTTTTTTAGATTTGATGATAATTGCTATCACAGCAACTAAAATTAAAATTATTTCAATCATTTTTTATCCCTCCATAAAATTATTTATAATATTTATTACCTGGTTTAAATTCTCAAGATAAGCATAATGTGTTCCAGGTAGAACAATTAAGGCTCCATCAGTAAGTAAATTCTCCAAAAGTTTCGCTTCTTCGAGTGGAGCTGCTTCATCCATCTCTCCCCATACTAGAAGAGTTGGAGCAGTTATCTTTTTAGCATAATCAGATAAATCTTCATTAACTGTTTTAACTAAGATTTCTCGCATTTTAGGTGTGGCACTTTTATAATCTTCAGATCCTATATAGTTTTTAGCAATCTCTGCAATTTTACCCATACCTGGTAATGTTTTCGCTTTCTTTAACATTTTCTCTTTTAGAGTTAGTCTTTTTTTAGTTCTAACACAAGGGGCCCCAAATAATACTACTCTATCAACTTCATATTTTGAAGCATAAACTATAGCAACTCTACCTCCAAAAGAGTGTCCTATTAATGTAGGTTTCTTAATCTTTAACTTTTTCACTAGCTCATGGACTAGTTCGGCATAATCAGATACTGTCCAAACCTCATCTGGTTCAGCACTTTTTCCATAGCCAGGAAAGTCTAATATTGTAATATGATATTTACAAGATAGCGGATTACCAAGTGGTTCCATCATTTCAATATTTTGTCCCCAACCATGTAGTAAAATAATATCCTTACCTTTAGCATTACCATATTGTATGTAATTTACTTTATCTAGGTTAACCTTTTCCATACTTCCTCCTATTAGAAGTATATCACAAAAATAAAAAAGAGTCTTTATATTTTAACTTTTTTTTATTTATTTTGACTTTGATTTAACCATGTCATTTAAAAAGTTATGTACTTCTTTGGCAGTAAAGTCTTTAGTTCTATCTTCGCTTAATGTATTAAATACTCCATTATGATAGTGAAGTCCTAAGAAAGGTTCATCGTGGGTTAAATAATTATTTTCATAATAACTTAAGAGGATATCATTTATTTCTTCAGGAATAATACAAATTGTGCTATCAATCGATGCTTTATCATCAAACGTTTCTATTCTAAATAAAGCATCATATCTAAATATTTAGTAATAATTCCAGCATTAGGCCAAATTCTTATATAAGCATCTCCTTGTAATACTTCATCTTGTAATGGTTCTAAAAACTCTTCAAATAATTCATAAATAAGTTCATTATGTCCTATTTTTTCATCCTCTTTACTATAAATGTTACCATCTTTATCAACTGCAACTACTCTTTGCATTATAAAACCTTCTTTCTTATTAATGATATCATAGAAAAAGAAAAAAGAGTCTTATTTCAACTCTTCTTTACAGTCTTTTTGTTTTTTGATAATATGCACCTTCAAAGTGTCTACCATATTTTTCTTTAATACCTTCATTAGTATAAACACTATGAGAATAATAATTTGGATTAGTTCTAGTGTTATCAGTATTTATAATATATGTTTCATATTCCTCTGGATGAAGCTGATAAAGTAATGCGTTATCCATATTAATTCTAAAATCATTAGCAGATACTTGTTTAACTGCCTCTGTTTTTTTCCAGAAACTTTCAGAGGCAAAATCAGGATATCTATCATAAGGCCAATCTTTTCCTGCATGAGCCCCTATATAAATGAAAATATCTTCTTTTTTACTGTTATACATACTTTGTAATGATTCTATAGTCATTTTAGGTAAATAATTATCAATCATTGCAGCACTACAATGAGCAGTGGCAGTTACACCGTTTTTTAAGTCACTTGCTACAACAACAGGACAATCTGCAACTGGGAAGCCAACTACTACTCCTGGAACTTTATCTGTTGTAATTAGAATATCAGCTTCTATATCTAAATCCCAACCGTCTTCGTAAGCTTCTACCATGTCTCTTGTAAGTTCTACTGCTTTGCCTTTACCATCTTGTTTTGGTATATAAAATTTATATGGGTCAAAAGCATAGTTATTATCTGCGGCAACCTTTTTACGGCATTCTAAAAAGATAGCTTTTCTCTCATCAAAAGACATTCCATCTTCATAAAAGAGAGCATTAGTTGTCATAATCCCATATTTATTACCGGTGTTTAAGATACGTAGATTTTTAAAGCTAGCCGGTCCTTGTTTATAAATAGCATAATGTCCTTTTTTTAGAATATTTTCTCTAATATTTAAATTTTCCATGTATTTCCTTCTTTCAATAAGTATTCTTTATACTGTATGTATTGATTTAGTAAATATGCTACTATCTAATTCTTTTGTTATTTTTAGGGAACAACACATTAAATCCTTCTAATTCAGAGTTATTAACTCTATAATTTTCATTATCAAAAATAATATTGTGGTAATAATTAATATCATTTTTTTGGAATAATTTATTATCTTTTAAAGGAATACTAGCTTTATAAAAAGCCTCTCCATATTTTTTAGCATTTTCTTTTGTTAATTCAATATATCCATCTTTCATTATGGTTTTAGCAAAGTCTATGTCTGTTATAAAATATCCTGGATCTGGAGCTACTTTTAAATTAGTATTTTCTTCTTCTGTGTAATATCTTCCTTCATTACACCGCATAGTTGAAAAGAACTGACGATAGGTTGAGTCTATCAAATATGTTTTATCTATTACTCTACCATTATCTTGATAAGGAAAAGTAACTGTTCCAAATACATGATTAAATGGATAATTAAAACAGGCAGTTGCACTATTTTTAGTAACTTCTATTCCTAAATTTTCTAAAGGCATAATTGTTAGTGCTTGACCAAGTTCACATAAACCATTTAAAGAATTTGTTTTTACATTAATACCTAAGTTCTCAAAAGACTTTCTAGCATTTTCAACACTATAGTCTAATAGTATCTTAATTTCTTCCTCTGTTAGTCCTTCTTTAAATCCATTATTTTTTATTTCATTGTAGTGATTTAAAGCTATTTCTAATTTTTTATTATCTATCCTTTTTCTTTCTGGTTCTTGATAAATTATATAACTTTCATTTTCTCCAATTAAATATAGATTATAAGCTTCATCTAATTTAATATTAAGTTTTTCACTTAGTTTATAATATCTAGTCCATAAAGTTGATAATAATTGATGTTTTTTATCATTATCTAAATCTTCATTATAAACTTCCATAATTGTATTTAATATTTCTTTTAGTGTTTCCATAGCATACCTCTTTGTAAATATCTTTCATATTATGATAATAACACAAAAAGAAAAAAGAGTCTATTTTGACTCTATCTTCTTCTAGAAGAACCATAACTATAAACTTTAATATCTTCATTAGCATATGGTTCTTTAGTTTCTTCTAATAAAGCAACACCATGCATATAACTACCATTTTGACTATCATCATGTAAGTATGTACCAGTTTCAGAATCAATTAAGAATTGTCCTGGATGAGCTAAATCTGGAACCATTCTTGTTCTTTGCAAAGATGGATAAAGGAAATTACCATTAGCATCTGTTGTATAGAAAGAATCTTCACCCCAATTAATATTCTCTTCTTTAATACCACTTTCAAGCAATTGTTTTTTTATTGCTTTTAATTGATTAAGATATAAAATGTTTGTATTTTTATCTCTACGTAATGCTCCATCCCATACTTTTCCATTATTTACATATCCTGGTGTAAAGTTTTTATCATTTGGATTAAATAAAGGTAATTCATGAGCGAAAGGTGATACATCAACAATTATATCTTCTGGATTACCACCAGTAATTTCTGCTATACCTTTTGGCACTTCAGCATCAATATGAGTACCAGGACAGAAAGTTGAAGTAGCTTCCATAGTTTTTGTGTTCATAGCAACTATATTAGCACCATCGTAAATATTAAAACCAATTGCTACTCCAGGTGTATCAGGTGTAACTTTTGGTGTATCAGCATATACATCGTAATCATATAAGTTTGCATAATTAGCTAAATCTTCAGGAGTTAAAACATAAACTGAGCCTCTATCCTTAGCTTCTTTTGGTTGTAAAGCCATAAATAGACGATTTAAGTCAAACCCTACTTCTTCAGCTATTTTTAAACGATTTGCTTTACCTGCTCCTCCTTTAGTATTACCATAAGTATTATTAGTATTAAATACTACAAATTTTAAATTTTCCATTCTTTATTCCCCCTTCATTTCGAATGTATTCACATTATAGCACTTTTTTGTTACTTTGTCAAGCTCTAACTGATTTCGACGGAGATAGAAAAAAGATAGTTTCCTATCCTTTTCTATCTATTTACAATATTCTTTACCACCATATAGAACATCTATTTCGTGTTCATATAATTCATCAATCTCTTCTAGAGTTAAACCTCTTGGATTAAATCTTCCATAACTAAGTGCCTCGGGTCCACATTTATAATATCCTAATGCACCTAACTTATTAGCAAGACTTAAGTTATCTAAAGGTTTATGAGTTCTAATATAATCCTTATAATTAGAAACACATATTAGATGAGTTGACATATGGACTTCCTCTTCATTAGTACAATCTTTTAAATCATAGTCTTGATAAGAAGCACCACGTCTTATTGATAATGGAAAAGCTCCAGAAACTAATTGTAAATTATAACCAGAATATTGCTCTTGTAATTCTGAAACAAATTTAGCAATTGCTTCATCATCTTGATCAGAAAAATCATAAGCACCTAGTATAGCCATATTATTTTTTATAAATAGCTTATTTTCCCTATCAATTGTAATTCCTGAATCTTCTTTTATAAAACTACTAATTGGTTTTATTTCAGGTAAATCTTCTTTTGTACCATCACTACTAATAGTAGAAAAATAAGAAAATTTTCCTTCTGTAGAAATAGCGGCTGGTAAAACTTTTGACCATTCATTCATGATATTACTATTCATTATTAAATTCCCCCTTCCATGAATGTAGCCATATTATAGCACTTCTTTATAACTTTGTCAACTAAAATAAGCTTAACTGATTAGAATCAGGTAATTCATTAAGGATTCCCATCTCTGACATCTTATCTGTTAAGGTTTTTGAAACCTTACCTCGTTTTTGTAAATCTTCTTTACTTAGGAAAGGTCCGTTTTCTCTTGCTTCCACTATAGTCTTTGCAACTGTTAAACCTAGACCATCGATAGTTTTAAATGGTGGTATTAAAGTATTTTCATGTTCGGTATCAACAACAAATCTTGTCGCATCACTTTTCTCTAAAGAAATTGGTGCGAATTTAATACCACGTGCTGTCGCTTCTAGGGCAACATGAAGTGAATCTATAATGTTAGACTCTTTATTAGTAACTTCAAAGCCTTTAGCCATTAAGTCTTCATATCTTGTTTTAATAGCATTATAGCCTTTTATCATAGTTTCTATATCATAATCATCTACTCTAATTGAGAAGAAGGCTGCATAGTAGAATAGTGGTTTATAAACTTTAAACCAAGCGATTCTAATAGCACTCATAACATAGGCACAAGCATGGGCTTTTGGGAACATGTATTTTATTTTATGACATGACTCGATATACCATTCTGGAACGTTAGCAGCTTTCATTTCTTCGACCATACCTTTCCATGTTTCAGGGTCTTTAGTCGCTTTACCTTTTCTAACATGCTCCATTATTTTAAAGGCTCTAATAGGTTTCATGCCCCAGTTCATTAAGTTAACCATGATATCATCACGACAGCCTATAACATCTTTAAAAGGAACAATATTATTTCTAATTAATTCACTAGCATTTCCTGCCCAAACATCAGTACCGTGTGATAGTCCTGATATTTTAACAAGTTCAGCGAAAGTACTTGGTTTTGTCTCTACTAACATTTGAATAACAAAACGAGTTCCTAGTTCAGGAAGTCCTAATGTTCCAGTAGGACAAAGAATCTCATCTTCTGTTACTCCTAAGGCTTCAGGACTAGAAAGAATTGAGAATATCTTTTTATCATCCATTGGTAGAGTTGTAATATCTATACCTGATAAGTCTTGTAACATTCTTAAAACTGTAGGATCATCGTGACCTAGTATATCTAGTTTTAAAACGTCTTGATCGATGGCATGGTAATCAAAGTGAGTTGTTCGCCAAAGTGATGTATTATCATCGGCAGGATACTGGAATGGTGTAAAATCAAAGACATCCATGTATCCTGGTATTACAACGATACCTCCAGGATGTTGTCCTGTTGTTCTTTTAACACCTGTACATCCTTTAGCAAGACGCTCAATCTCTGTACTTCTTTTACCAACAATTCCATGTTCTTCAAAATAACCTCTAACATAACCGTAAGCAGTTTTTTCTGCTACTGTACCAATTGTTCCTGCTCTATATACATTATCAACTCCGAATAGTACTTTTGTATATTCATGAGCTTTCCATTGATATTCTCCTGAGAAGTTAAGGTCGATATCGGGAACTTTATCAGCATTGAAACCTAAGAAGGTTGCAAATGGCATATCTTGTCCTTCTTTACCTAAAGGCTGTCCACATTTAGGACAAGTTTTATCTGGTAAGTCATAACCTGATGGATAATCTTTTCCATAAGAAACTCCTTCATCATTAATAAATTCTGAGTACTTACAGTCTTTATTACGACATAGATAGTGGGCTGGAAGAGGATTTACTTCAGTTATTCCCATCATGGTAGCGACGAAAGATGAACCAACAGAACCACGGGAACCAACGATATAACCATCATCATTAGAATGTTTAACTAACTTTTGAGCGATTAGGTAAATAACATCGAAGCCTCCACCTATTACACCACCTAAGTTCTTTTTAAGAGTTTTCTCTAAGTCTTCATCTGTTATTTCAGGGTCAGTTATTTTAAGATTTTCTTTTATTACTTTCTTTACTTCATCAAAGCCTTTTAAAAGAGTATTATGTAAGTTAGCGAATAACTTCTTCTTAAACTCATCTTCATTTAGATTAGGTTCTTCTCTTTTTAACTTAGCTTCTACTGCTTTAAAAACTCCATCTCCATATAACTCTGTACTAATTCTCTCTTCAATATTATAAGGAAGTGGTTCTCCATACATATCACTAGCTTTTGTAAAGACTAAGTCAGTAACTGTCTCTACACTTTTATCAATTTTAGGAGAGAAAGGTATTCCTCCTGTTTCAATAATAACTTCTATAATCTCTGTCATATCAGCGATTTTATTAGGATTATCTATAACTATTAGTTTTCTTGTTTCTTCATCTAAGAATGAGAAGTCTTCTAACATCTCTGTTGTTGTCCTGAAGTGATTTGATGGAATATTTTTAATACCCCCTCTTGCTAGAGGATGACGTCCTCCTCCTGGTACTTTTTGATTAACAATGATTTCTCTATATATTTTATCTTCTCTTGTTAAGTGATGAACATCTCCTGTTGCAACAATCAGTTTACCGGCATCAATAGTTGTATTAATAATTTTATTGATATTACTAATTACTTCACCTTCATTGGCAAAGTCACCTGTTTCTACTAAGTGAGAATAACATTCAGGTGGTTGTACTTCTACATAGTCATAGAATCTAATGATATTAGATAGTTCTTCTTCACTCTTACTAGTCGCTTGTTTAAAGACTTCACTTTCATAACAACCACTACCAATTAAAAGACCTTCTCTATATTCATTAATAACACTTCTTGGTATTCTTGGTGTTTTATATAGATATGTTGTATTGGCAAAAGAGACTATTTTAAATAGATTCTTTAGGCCTTTCTTATTTAAAGCGATAATATTGATATGATTAGTATTACCATATTTATACATCTCTTTAGAATCTACTATATTTGAAAGTTGTTCCATTGTCTCTATATTTCTACTATCTAGTTTCTCTAACATCTTATATAGGACTAATGCAGTACCTTCAGCATCATAATCTCCTCTATGATGGCTCTCTTCATCCCATGGAACATTATATCTTTTAACTAGAGCGGATAGACCATGACGAGCATAGTTATTATCTAGGGTTCTTGATAATTCTAAGGTATCAATAACAGGATTCTTAAACTCACCTAGATTATATTTTTTATAAGCCATCTCTAAGAAAGAAACATCGAACTTAGCATTATGGGCAACCATAGGTAAGTCACCAAACCATTCAATAAATCTTTTAACAGCATTTTCTTCATTATCTTTATCTTCTAGCATTAAATCTGTTATATTTGTTATCTCTGTTATTTTAGCAGGTAAAGGTCTTCCTGGATTAATTAGTTCATCATAACGTTCTAATATCTCTCCACCTTTCATCTTAACCGCACCAATTTCAATAATAGAGTCCGCACCACCGGCATTAAAACCAGTTGTTTCAAAGTCAAAAACAACATAAGTTTGGTCTAATAGTTTACCATCATTAGGTCTAATAACGATATCTACATTATCATCTACCATAACAAGTTCTGTTCCATATAAGGCTTTAAACTTATCTTTTTCTTCTTTACCTTTATTATAATCTCTTACTAAGTTATAAACATGAGGAAAAGCTTGAACACCATTATGGTCTGTAATTGCAATTGCTTTATGTCCCCACTTCATCGCTTGTTTTACTAGTTTTACTTCATCTGCTACTCCATCCATCTGACTCATCATCGTATGGGCATGTAGTTCTACTCTTTTTTCTGTCTCTTCATCAGTAATTTCTTCTTCCTCATGCTCTACTGGCATAATATCTCTAGCATTAAGTACTAACTCATCTTTAGAAAAATTATCTATTTTCGTATATCCTCTAATCTTAAGCCATGTACCTACTTTTAAAGCTTTACAAAGTCTAGCATACTCTTCATCTTCATTACAAAATACTTTACAAGCGATACTATCTGTTTCATCTGTTATTTTTAAAGTAATAATCTTAAAATTAGTCTTACTAGACTCAAAATAATCAGTACCAAAGATATATCCTTCTACTGTTACATCATTATCTTCTCCTAATAATAAACTCATCTTAATAGGATCACTATCTATAGTCTTACCTAGTATACATCCTTCATCAGTACTTTTTCTTCTTCTAGGAGTTCCACTATTATTATAACGTTTAGGCTCTTCTTTAATAACATCTTTCTTAATAGGTTCAGGAATAGTAACATTAGAAAGTTCATTACTTATTTCTTCTATTATATTATCTTCTCTTAAAATAACAGGTATATAGTCATTAAAACCTATATTATGATAGAAATTATTTATATCACTTGTTATTTCTTTTAGTCTATCTTCTTCTTTTTTATTATAAGCGATAAGTCTTAAAGTATCATCTTCATAAACTAGTGAATCTTTATAAACATCTATTAATTTTATTTTATCTTTAGATTTTAAAATATCTAGAAAATATGGATAATAGTCGAGTAATATATTATTATCAGGATTTCTAACTGTAAAGTTATAGGTTAAATTAGGCGAAAATAAAGACTTATTCTCTACAAGGTTAGATAATATGTCTTTAGGTAAATACTTATCGATAGTTATTTTAACTAAAAAACTTTTATTGTTTTTATTAACAACTATTTTATCTAAAGTAGAATTCTTAAAAAAATCAAAATAATCTTTATTTAGATTAATCTTTTCTAAAAACAAATTTAACTTGCTGTCCATACTACATGCCTCCGTTTAAATAACTATATTATTTCTAACTCATTTATTTTTAAAATATGACGTTGATTCTTAATACAAAAATCAATGAATGTTTTTAAATCAACTGTTGCAAGGTGCCTTTCAAAGGTGTATTTATCAAGTTCAAAAACAATTTTATCTTCTAACATTCTATTTAAAATTTCTTCTTTAGAATATCCTAAATACATAAGAAAGTAAGGGTATAATTGTCTTTTTAAGAATTTTAGGGAATTATCTCCTCTTAAATAGACACTTCTTTTTAACGTTCTTGATGTTAGTTCATTATCAATAGCAAGTTCAATGATAGCATCTACTATATCTTTATAGTCACTTTTGTAGTTGGCTAGTTCTTTTCTTACAATGTGTTCAATTATATTAAGGATAGCAAGAGTATAATTATCACTATCTTTTCTATTACCCCAAGTAATAGTATTAACTCTTCTACTTGTAGGAATGTTCATACCAATTATATCTAACTTTTTATCAACAACTAAAACATGATATAGTTTAATATCAAATTTTAATATTTCTTTTAAGTTTTTATTTATATCTTTTTTTAAAGAGTCCCAAGTATGTAGAAGTTCTAAGCGATACTTTTCAGTTTCTTCTCTTATTTCTTGGTATGTTTCACTATTTTTAACCATATCAAAAATAGTATCATCATCTGGTATATAATTTTTTGGATCTTTTAAAATATGTTCTTCTTCTTTATATAAATCATTATAACTATGACGATAGTTTTTCCACAACTTTTGTTTAAATTTCTGAATATCAGAAGAAATAGATGCTTTAAAAAGTAAATTCCATATTAAAATATAATCATTTAAAACAAAATTTAAGTTCATATAAATGCCCCCTTAACTTTTATATTTCAAGTTTATCATAAAACTGCTAATAATTAAAGTGTCTAAAAGAAAAAAGACTAGGTGGTCTTTTGTATATTTTAAATGTAATTTTAGAAGTTTTTTACAACATAATAAACTCCAAAACCAACTGCTACTATCAAAATTAATGAAAGTAAAAACTTTATAAATCCTAATAGCTTAGATGGTTTAACTTCTACTTCATCATCACTTTCAAAGTCTTCTTCACTTAAATCAAGACTCTTCGTATAGAATGATTTATCTATTTCATCTTTTAAAGACATGGTCTTTTCTTTAACTTTATCTAGTTTCTTAGTATCTTCTTCTACTTTACTATCTTCTATTTTAGTAGCGATTGGTTTTAATACTTCTTCATTTACATTAGTGGCCATTAAGTCACTTAGTAAAGTATTAGTATTTTCATCAGAGTTTCTTTTATCTATTTCTTCTCTTAATTCTTTAGAGGTAATAGTATGAATTAACTCCTCTAATTCTTCTTCGTTCTCAATAGGTTTATGTCTTAATTTAGTCTCTTCTTTAAATTTTTCTAAATCCTCTTCACTGCTTTCTAATATATTATATTTTTCATTATGAAGTTTTCTTTTTCTCTCTAAATTGTCTTTTTTTCTTAATTCTTTCGCTTCTTCTAAGACTCTATTGATATCATAAGTTTTATGTTCATCATTATTGTATAAATAATTAAATTCATCTAGTTCTTTTCTAAATGGTTGTTTTTCTATTTCTAGACTATAATCTTTTAGACTGTGATATCCTTCTCTTGTACGATAGTTCTTTTTCGCTGCATCTAATTCAACTGCTTCTATTTTTGATACATCTGTAAGCATAGTATATTTTTCTAGATTGCCTAAATCATTATATAAGTCTTGGTTCTTCTCAGTTCTGCTTCTAACTTTTTGTTTATTAGAATTATCATACCTATCCATTCGTCCCATGATATCACCTACTTTACTATATACTTCAATGATATCATACTATTTGAAAAATTTAAAGTAGGCAAAAAGAGAAAAATAAGATATAATTTAAGTGAGGTGATAAAAATGAAAGTAAAAGTTAATAAAGATGCTTGCATTGGCTGTGGAGCATGTGCAGCGATATGTGATGAAATATTTGAAATTAATGATGAAGGATTAAGTGAAGTTAAAGTAGAAGAAAATAGTGAGAATAAAGAAGAATTTGTAAGTGTTAAAGAAGAACTTCAAGATGAAGTAAGAGATGCTGCTGATTCTTGTCCTACTGGAGCGATTGAAGTTGAAGAAGGCCAAGAGGAAGAATAAAAAATGCTTAATCTTGATAAAATAGTAAATGTATTTTTAGAAGAAGCTTTATTTGAAGTGAACCCCAAATAGTTCACAATAATAAAAAGAAGATTTAATATTTTTCTAAATCTTCTTTATTTTTATTCTAAAAGTAGTAATGTAATTAATTCCTATTTTGGTGTTTACACCAAAATTGTTAAAACGAGGTACTAACAAATTATTAAAACGTTTTTCCTGCGTTGAAAAGCCGATAACTAAGAGGACCAGTTAAATAAATTAGACCAATATTAAAAAGAGGCTCTTTTTCTTACTAAATCTAAATTATTGAGTTAGTTTTTTACTATTTTTCAAAATTTTATCGTTATCTTCTTTATTTTTGCTAGTATCATAAATTATTATTTTATCACTAAAGAAAATTCTTATACTTATTATTTCTGGTGTTACATACATGATAGTATGTCTAAGTTTCATAGAAGCAAAGTGAGTTAAATCAATACCAGCTTTAATAGCTGCAATATTTAAAGGCCCATCAAGATTATCATCTTCTTGTGGATAGTATATAGACGATGAAAAATCATGAAGATACATATCGAATTTTATTTCATCAACTAAATATTCTTTAAATTTTTCTATTTTACTTTCTTCTATTATTAATATTTTTTTACCTGTTAATGCATGCACAATTAAGGAAAGATTGAGGTCTTTAATGTTATATTCTTCATTCATCATTATAGCATTAACCCACCAATCGGCTGCATGTTTAACAGCTAAATCTAATTGTTCTTTTTTTTCTTCAGTTAACAAAGAAAATGTCCTACATCTTTTTAATATATAAAACAATTCTTTTTTTGTATAAACTGTGTCTATATGGTTCGAAAAACCTATTGTATTCAAATAATCAGTTATATTAATTGCAAAAGAAGTTGAGGCCTCTACTTCATCAGGTCTTATAATATACCCAATATCATATAAACATACAAATGGTAACATTTCCTCTTTACCATTAATTGCTTTTTTTAAATAGATCAAGTCAATAGAATTTTCTTCTATTTTATATGTATCATTTGGAAATGATGAGTGTAGAAAAGTATTTTTAGCAGGAAAGATATCATCTTTTTCTATAAGTTCTATAACCATTTTTTCTGTTCCATCATAATTAATTTTTGCCACTATAAACCTTTCGGAATTAATAATAGTAAAAACTCCTTCTGATTTTTCATAATACACTTCTCCATCAACTCTTGGATTTATACCAAAAGAGTAATTACTATTAGCCACATATTTCCATTTTGTAATAGTTTCATATTTTTCTAACTCTTTTTCTGTTAAAGTTTGCTCATGAATTTTATTTTCATAAGCTTTTTTGATATTTGAAAAAGCTAATTCTATTAAACTACTAAATCTACTATACCAAGAAAAGTAGTAATCAAAATCTATATTATATTTTTTTAATGATTCATAAATTAAGTCTACTAATTCTTTTATTTCTAAAGAATTAAATAATATTCTATTATAATTTTGATCTATAAATGATTTTAAAAGATTACTATCATTTTTGTATTTTTCTATTGTACTAATATAATCATCTAAGGTAATATTTGGCTTTCCATCATTATTTAATATATCTTGCGATGTCTCTATACGTGTTTGTAAAAATTTAGAAGACACATCAGCAATTAATTCTCTAGCATCTGCAGTTAATTCCTTTTTATTCATAAAAAATCCCCCTTAATCAAAATAGTAGCTATATTTTACCATCTTTTATATAAAAAGTCAATCATAGTGTGCTGTAGTGTAACCATTTTGTGATAATGCCATGTTATATTTTTGAAAAATACTAATTATCATAAATGATATGATTTTAAGTAATTTATTGATTAGGCTAAAATAAGCAACAAAATAGACTTGAAGCATAAGAAAATGAGTAATCATTTAGATTCCCCATTTTGGTGTAAACACCAAAATCGTTAAAAATAAAAAAATTAAAAAGAGCGACTATTGCTCTTATTTTTTTTCTAAACTATAAACAATTGCTACTTCTTTAGGAGTTAGTTTTCTATATTCACCACTCTTTAATCCTTTTAAATCAAAGATAAAAACTCTATCTCTTCTAAGCTTTAAAACAGGAAAACCAACTGCTTCAAACATTTTCTTAACTTCATGATTACGACCTTCATGTATTGTTACTGTAAGCATAGAAGTATTTGTTTTATAATCAGTTTTTCTTAACTTAACTTTAGCTTTCTCATAAGAAACACCATCTACTGTTACACCATTTTTAATAGTATTAATAGCATCTCCTTTAATAATGCCTTTTACTTTAACGATATACACTTTCTCTACCAAATCACTTGGATGCATAAGTATATTTGCAAACTCTCCATCATTAGTAAGTAATAAGACTCCTGTTGTATCATAATCAAGTCTACCCACAGGATAGATTCTTTCATTACATGGTATTAAGTCAACTACTGTCTTCCTTTCCTTATCATCAGTAACACTAGTAATAATACCTCTTGGTTTATTAAGTAGATAATAAACCTTTTTTTCTTTTTCTATTTCTTTACCATCTACTTTGATTATATCTTTGTTAGTTACTTTAGTACCAAGTTCAGTTACTATAACACCATTTACTGTTACTCTACCTTCTTTAATTAATTCTTCTGCTTTACGTCTTGATGTAACTCCTGCATTTGCTATTACTTTTTGTAATCTTTCCATTATTCATCACTCCATTTTAAAGAAAAAGAAGATATTATTCCATTTCTACTAGAGATAGTTTATTATCTTCATGCACAAAGATAAGTGTAGCTTTAGTAGGATAATCCATATCTTCTTTATATTTTAAGGAAACTTCTACTTGATAAGCAAAATCATCCGTAAAATCTGTTCCTATAGTATACTCTATATTCTCAACATTTTCAACAGTTACTTCAGTAACTTCTGGTAATTGTTGGTCTCTATTACCATAAATATCACTTTCTACATACTTATATACTGTATCTTCAGCCTTTTCTAAAAAGTTAGTTTTAGCATCAGCATGTACAAAATCAATTCCACCTACATCTGTATTAGCAAGTTTATCATTTAAAGTATAGAAATCCATTATAAACATTTTACTAATCTGTTCAACATAAGCTTCTTCATCAACTTTTTTCTTACTCAAAATGTCTTGTAATTCTTGAAACATCTTTTTATATCTATCATTTCTTGTAGATTTTAGGGTATATCCATAATCTTTTATTTCATTTTCAACAGTTGCAGTCTTTGTTGCTTTAGGTTTAAAGCTTTCATAAGCAAGGAATGCTAGTCCTGCTATTATTAATATAATTGCTAATACTAATATTACTTTTACTTTTTTCTTTAGTCTCATAATTTACTCCCTTCTAATTCTCTCCTGCTTCAGTTTTATTAACTTCACTTACTTTTTCTTCACTATTTGGATTAAATAAGTCAAAGACAATCGCTTTATTAGAAACATCTAATAACTTTTCAGCATATTCATTATTCTTACTAATATAATCTTCATCTATAATTTCATCTTTTAGAAGTTTATATTCTCCTTTTTGACTATTATAATACATCTTATCTGTTATCCAGTTACCATTAGGAAATACTGCAATATTATTTTCTTTGGTTTCGAAGATATCATGTCCTAGAGCATATTTATTATAAAATCCTAACATATTACCAATAGTAGGCATAACATCATACATACCCATTGTATAATCAACTTTACCTTTTACTTTACCATCTTTAGTCCAAATTAATAATGGTACTTTACGATCTAATTCATAATCAAAACTATCATATTCTTCATAAGTTTCATCATCTTTAGATTTAACACTATCAGTAACAGGATCATAGTTATTCATTAAGTTATAATCACTTCTTGGAAGTCTTGCATCATGATCACCATAAAGTATTACAACGGTATTATCTAGAAGTCCTGCTTCATCCATTGCTTGGAAGAATTCTCCTAAAGCTGCATCAGCATAGTGAACTGATTTAAAGTAATTACCTAGTTTAGTCCCTTCTAAATATGGAGCTTCTATTTCTTCTGTAGTTCCATCTTCATTTGTAATTGTTGTTTTCATAGTAACTGCAAATTCTCCATACTTATCAGTATCTGAAAATGGGGTATGATTTGTTAATGTTATTAAAAGTCCATAATATTTTTCATGTTCTTCACTTATTTTCTTTATTTTTTCTACTGACTCTGCAAAGAATTCTTTATCTGATAAACCTAGACCAATAACATTTTCTTTATCAACATCATATGTTTCTTTACTATAGAATTTATCATAACCTAAAGATTCATGCATGGCACGTCTATTCCAAAAGTCTGCATTATTAGCATGCATACTAAAGGTATAGTATCCTTTTTCTTTCATTAGTGATGGTGTTGCAATATAAGTTCTATCAAAGTAACTTACAAAAGCAGTTCCATTTTGGGTTGGCATTAAACTGGTATTGAAAGTAAGTTCTGTATCACTACTTGTTCCAACACTTACTTGTGAATAGAAGTTTGTAAAGAATAGCCCTTCATCAATTAATCTATTTAAATTAGGTGTTACTTCTTCTCCATTAAAAGTTCTATTTAAGGCAATATCTTGCATAGATTCAGCATGAATTACAATGACATTACGTCCTTCAAAGATATTAGTATATTCATTACTGTAGTCTTGTTCATCTTTTCTATCTTTATAGTATTCATTAAATTCTTTTTTAGCATCATCATAACCAAACATGGCAGATATTTTTGGCTGAATACTTGCTATGATATCATTACCTTGATACATATAAATACCAAATCTCATAACAATATATTCTCTATTCCACTGTTTTACAAATCTACTTATTTCAAGACTTGATAAAGAAATTATGAAAAGAAATAGGATAACTGCTCCTGTTATAATTGTATTTTTAAATTTTTTCATACGAGTTGTTTTACTATATATTTTATATTTATCTTTTTTAGCAAGACGATGGTAATAGTAAATAAAGAAAATTAAAGGTAGAATATATACTAAATCTTTAATTTGTAAGACATTTTCAACAACAGCATCTCCTACTTCCCCTATATATTGTGTAAGAGATAACATAGATACACTTGCAAACGATGTATAGAATGTATAATAAGCTGAATTTATAGTACATATTGCTGTAAAAATAACTGCCCATACTAATAGGTAAATATATCTTTTTTTACCTTTGAATAGGTATGAAAAAGAACCTATGATAGTAACAACCGCAAGATCTGCTATTATTGATTTAAATGATAGGTAGTTTTCCATAGTTGGCATAGTAAATATTCTAAGTAAAGTAGAATTTAGGACACATACTACTATGTAGACAATAAATAAGCGATTATTTTTTAAATAACTGCTTATAATCTTTTCATCTTTTATTCTTTTTATAGTTTTTATTAATTTATCTTTAAGTTTAATTAATTTCTTTTTCATAATTACCTCACTTCCTAGACATTATAGCATTTTATTATTTATTTTTCAATTTTTCATGTCTAATATAACAAAAATGATAGATTAGTTTGTATATAATTAGAAGTATAAAGATAATTTGACTGAATAAAACTATTACAAACATTTGATCATGTTGATAGATATTAGCACTATCTATTAATGATAAATTATTTGTAATGGCAAGTGTTATAAAGTTAGTAAATAAGAAAAGATGAATTATAGTAAAAGTGTAAGTTATGATTTTATTTAATTTAGTTATTTTTTCTTTTAGTACTGTATATATTAGTATAATTAAAGAGATTATAACTGTTAGAATATAAAAGACAATATTTGGAAAATAGAAACATCTCATTATAGTTTTAATAATTTCGCTTAATACATTTATTATATCGTCTGAAAAGTAAAATACTAATAGTGAGAAGAAGAAAATAATTAAGGCAGTTAAAGTAACTTTTACTTTCTTACTTTGCCTTTTTTCATTATATAAAAGAAATATATAGAGAATGATAAAGATTAATAGTATTTCAATCGTTAAAAAAGATTGAAACGGAAGGGTTATAAATGTCATTATTTGTTCTATTATACTTAAATCCATATCTATTCTCCTTTTTATTCTTATATTTCTTCAAAAATGTAAATGGTTTGATTATAATCATCATTACGAGTACATGTAATCAAGGTTAAGGTTTTAACATTTGGGTTACGATATATTGCTACTGTACCTGTTTTAGCTTGATTATATATATTAGTTAAACGGTAATTATAAGTAACTGCATTATAACTAACGCTTGCTTCATCCCCTATTTCTAATTTGTATAGCTTATCAAAAAAGGAAATATAAGCATTACCTGAATGAGCCATTAATATAAAGTTACCCATAGGTACATCTGGATAATCTGCTTCCTTAGCGATAGTTATATTATGTTCTATATTATTATATTTTGATTCTTTAGATACAAAGCCTCTTTTTAATTTTATTTTCGGTATTGATAATTGTCCTATGTATGAATAGTTAGCTTTCTTATCGTTTTCTTTAGCTATTTCTGTATTTTCTGGAGTTACACTCAAGTTTTCTGTATTTACATCATTAATAGTTGTATTTTCACTATTAATATTAGACTGAAAGATAGCAAGTCTCATTTCTTCAAATACTTCTTCCTTTAGTTTTTTCAAAGGTGTAATAGAAATTACTAAAATACCTACTATAAGGAAGAAAAAGCCAACTTTAAAGAGTTGGCTTTTTATGTTTTTATTTTTTCTTTGCATTATTTGGACCTTTAGCCATAACTATTAAGACAATACCAGCGATTATAATAAGTGCACCTATTCCATATACTATATATGATGTACTATTTGTATCTGGGACATCGATTGTAGGAACTTCTAAATCAATAGTTGTAGGAGTTGAAGGGCTTTCTATTTTTCCTAATAAAGCTCTTTGTAATTCTTTCTTAACTAAACATTTTCTTGTTTCCTCATCGAATACATTTCCTGCACTCGTACATGCTTCTTTATTTTCAAAACACAGATTTTTAGGGCCTTCATTTTCACAAGTTCCTTCACTTCTTATTCCAGATAATTTTTCATGATATGAAGGATTTGGCATATAAACAAATGCATCATAAAGATCTTCAAAATATCCTACTATAGTAATATTCGCTTTAAAGTTTTCATTTTGAGCTTCACTTGCTGGTACTCTCAATTTGAATCCTTGATTAGCATTTATATAGGTACCTGCTATAGGGTTGTTGTTTTCATCAACAATTTCAATATTACCAACTGAGTTATTAATTTGAACAGTGTAACTTTTAAAACTTTGATTGCTACTAGTTGGCTTTATAACACTAGTTTCTATATAATCTCCTGTCATTGTATATGTAATATTAGAAGTATCAACATTAATATCTTGACTTCCTGAAACTTGTGTATAATTATTTTGATTAGCAACTGCTCCTGCTACTAAATCTTGAACAATTTTTCCATATGTTTGATCTGCTATTATTGCATCTTTATCAGCAGCTGACAAATTGTTATAAAATGCATAGTTTCCATCTTTATACTTACCATCTTCACTTGTTGTAGCAGATGATAAATCATATGATGTGTAATTATGTTCATCATCAAATCCGTTAGCTCTATCTAAATACCACCATACTGCTAATTGTGTTAAATAATAATCTTTAGTACCATCGCCAGTAATATAGTCATTTTGTAAAATATAGATTAAACCGTTGTAAGTAGCACTACGGCCACTAGTATCTAAACTATATGTATCTTTAACTGAAGTTCCTTTTTCATATAAATGAGCAAGTTCTGGTTTTTCAGGTGTAGCACCCATCATCCCCAAACGATGATCCATGCAATAAATATAACTCAATCTTTCATTGCCATTAGTTCCATAGAACTCTTTAGGCAATTCTATATCACCTATTAAAATTTGAGTTTCAGTAGTCATTCCTGAATAAAAACTATCTGGAAGTTGTTGTAAAAAGCCTGCTGCATAACTTTCTTTTGGATTAATAAAAATACCAACTACTAATAATACTGCTACTAAACAACAAGAGATAATACCAATTTTCTTTATATCACTCATTGCTTTATCCATTTTATCTTCACTTCTTTTTGTCTTTCCTCTTTTGATTTGACTTCTTTGATTCATTTTTTTAGAACTCATATAATCACCTTACCTTATAGCAAGTATAACAAAAGATAATATATTTTTCAAGAAGTTTTAAACACTATCTTAAAAGCAAATGTAAATTTGTGATATTGCCAAAATAATTACTAGAATTTTATTAAAAACATTTACATTAATGACATTATATCTTTTTTCTTTAATCCCGTATAAGTCATTACTTTATTAATACTTTCTCCAGCTTTTAACATTGTTTTGGCTATTGAAGTTAATGTTTCATTTTTACCTTCCTTTTTACCATCAGTATAACCTTCACTTCTTGCAGAATTTATCTCTTTCTTCCTTACTATCTCGGCATCATAATATGCTCCATACTTATCATCTAATCCTAATTCTTTTAACTTTTCCATAATTCTTCTCCCTTCTTCTAAATCTCCTACTATTTCTTCTAACTCTTTAAAAGACGTAGCTGTTAGCATTGATACATAAGTATCGTATTTGTTAGTTCCATTATATACTATATTTTTGTAATTTAAAAGATATATTTCCATTATTTTTATATTTTTTAATACTCTTTTATATTTTGGATCTTGTAACTTATAATTTAAGATACTCTTTTCCTTTTTTCCATCATTTACAATCTTATTATTTAAATTAATTTGGGTTACATATCTTTCTTTATAATCTTCTCCTGATAAATATCCATAACCGGCTAGGCGAAGAGCATACGATCTATTCTTTACTAATGTATATCTATAGACAAACTGATTTAATTCTAGATTTACAAGATGCTTTCCTTTCTCAAAGATTAAATCAGTTCTATAGTCTTTAACTTTATTACCACTATTAAGTTCATTATCTATTAGCTTATATCCTCTTAAATCAATTCCTGTAAGATATTTAATAATATCCTCATAGAACCATCTATAGTGTTCATCTTTAATTAATGCTTTTGCAGTTGTATCTGATAGTAGTGGGATAAATCTTGGTTTCTTATTCATAAAGTTTCTCCTTTCTTTATAGTAAATACACTCTAACATAGGAAGAAAAGTAATACAAATCACTAATTATTAATATTTGATAAAGAAGATCTTTAATTTATTAAATTCATCTAAAAGAAATAAAAAATTGATGTTAGTTTCTAGCATCAATTTTATAAGTTACATGTTTTTATGAAATTTCAAATATTTTTTCTAAATTGAATTTTGGATTATCAATGTTTGTATAAAGATTAGCAAGGATGTCTCCTTCTTTTACTTCATCTCCTATTTCTTTTTTTATTACTACACCAGCATTATAATCTATATTATCTTCTTTATTTTTACGACCAGCGCCTAGGCTTTCACTTAATTTTGCTATTGATAAAGCATTAATATCTTTTAGAACTCCACTTTTGTTAGCTTTTATATTATAAACTTTAGATTCTATAGTTAAGCTTTCTAAGTCACCACCTTGATATTTAACGAACTCTATAAACTTATTTAAGGCTTTACCTGTTTCTAGATTTTCTATTACTTCTTTTTTAGCATCACTTTCAATTATTTCTTTGCCCATAGAAACCATTTTAGTAGCAAGATCTATAGAAAGTTCTAAAAGATGTCCTTTCTCTTTATTTTTTAAAACTTCTATTGCTTCTAAAACCTCTAATTTGTTTCCTATACTATGTCCTAGGGGTCTATCCATATTAGATATAACTGTTCTTACTTCTTTTTGATAATAAGATCCTATTTTAATAAGTAGACTTGATAGTCTTTCTGCTTCTTGTTCTGTTTTAATTAAAGCGCCATTACCTACTTTGATATCTATTACTATCTTATCTGCACCACCTGCTATTTTCTTACTCATAATACTACTAGCGATTAGAGGAATAGAATTAGTTGTAGCGGTAACATCACGAAGTGCATATACTTTTTTATCAAGAGGTGCTAAGTCTTTAGTTTGACTTGTTATAACAATACCTATTTCTTTAGCTTGCCTTTTTATTTCCTCTTCTGTTAGGTCAACCTTAAAACCTGGTATTGATTCTAATTTATCTATAGTTCCCCCTGTATATCCTAATCCCCTTCCACTCATTTTTATGATGGGAACATTACAACTAGCGACTAGGGGTGCAACTATTAGGGTTGTTTTATCTCCTACACCACCAGTTGAATGTTTATCTACTTTAATAGCATCAATAAAACTTAAATCTAAAACTTCTCCACTTCTAATAAAGATATCAGTTAGAGCGAATATTTCGCTATCGCTCATATCATTAATACATATAGCCATTAGAAATGCACTCATTTGATAATCTTTTACTTCATCTTTTAGATAGCCCATGAAAATGGTTTCTAGTTCTTCTTTAGTTAATTCATAGTTATTTGCTTTCTTATTAATTATATCTAGTATCATAGTTAATCACCTATTTTAATAATAATTAAAAGAGTCTTAAATTACAAGACTCTTAACATTTTTTTACAATATAAGCACGAAATTAAAAATTTAATTCCTTACTTATCAATTCTATTATTCTTTTGGGATTTTCAATAATGGCTTGATGAATATTTTCAAGTTTACGTATTTCAGTAATAAACTCTATTTCTTCTTTAGCCATATTAATAACTTTTTTACTTTTGCCTTTTTCTTTAACAGGACTATCATACCCCAATAGGTAGTCTACATCTACATCTAAAACCTTTCCTAATTTTGTTAATGTGTCCAAAGTTGGGGTTCTTGTGCCATTTTCATAACAACAAATACTTACTTTTGTAACATTTACACGCTCGCCCAACTCTCGTTGCGTTAATCCATTAGATATACGCAACTCTTTTAAACGTTTACTTAAAAGCATATTTGTCTCTCCTTATTTAATTATTTATTAAAATATAAATCTTCTTTCTAGCAAAAGTCAACCGTTATTTTAAAATTATTGAAAAATAAGTCTAAAAATGGCTAATTATCGGTATTTTTGACATCTTCTTTCTTCTTATTTGACAAAAAAGTCACTTTATCTGCTACCACTTCTAAATAATATTTTGTACCTTCATCTGTCTTAACAATATTACTTTGAAGTCTACCTCTAATTCCCACAATATCACCTGTCTTACAATACTCTTTAGTAATTTTAGCTTTTTCTTCCCAAAGAGTACAGTTTACAAAGTCAGTTTCATAAACTCCATTCATATTTTTAAAACTTCTTGGTATTGCTAGAGAAAGTGTACCTACTTTCTTACCAGATTCTGTTTCTTTAATGTCAATTTCTTTAGTCAAGCGACCAACTAATATTAAACTATTTAACATTTTATCTCTCCTTTCGCCACTAAAGTAACACATAATAAAATTAGTTGCAAAAGAAAGAAACTGGTAATTTATTATTATTTATAGCCAGTTTCTTAAAATCTATACTATACTTTTTTGAAAATTCACTTTCTTTTTATTTAGAATTTTTAAAATTACAAGTTTCTTTTCAAAATTTGATTTAATTCAACAGCATACTCCATTGGTAGTTCTTTTCTAAATTCTTCAAGAAATCCTAAAACTATTATCTCTTCACATTTTTCCTTTGGAATACCTTTACTTTCTAAATAAAATATATTAGCATCATTTATCTTAGAAACAGTCGCTTCATGTTCGATAGTACTATTATTATTAGAGACTATATTTGTAGGTATAGTATCACTAATACTATCTTTATCTAGTATTAAAGTGTCACATTTTATCATAGAATAAGAATCTCTTGCTTCTTCTTTAATCTTGACATCTCCTCTATAAGTAGCATTTCCTCCACTTTTTGAAATACTTTTAGAAACTATTTTACTGTGGGTATTTTTTCCAAGATGAATCATTCTAGCACCAGTATCCTGGATTTGATTATTACTTGCGACAGCGATACTAATACAGGTACCTGTAGAATTATCTCCTTTTAGTATACAGCATGGATACTTCATAGTAAGTTTACTTCCAATATTACCATCGATCCATTCCATAGTACCATTTTCTTCTACTAAAGCTCTTTTAGTAACTAAGTTATAGACATTAGGAGCCCAGTTTTGAATTGTTGTATAACGACATTTACTATTTTTTCCTACGTATATTTCTACAACTGCAGCATGAAGTGAAGAAGTAGCATAAGTAGGAGCGGTACAACCTTCTATATAATGAAGCTCACTATCATCATCTACTATGATTAGAGTTCTTTCAAATTGTCCCATTCCTTTACTATTGATTCTAAAGTAACTTTGTAATGGTCTATTTAGTTTAGTATGAGGAGGTATATAGATAAAACTTCCACCTGAGAAAACAGAACTATTTAAGGTTGCATATAAATTATCAGTATTTTTAACTATCTTACCAAAATACTTTTTTATAAGAAGAGGATATTCTTTAATAGCATTATCAATTGATGTAAAGATTACTTTCTTATCTGTAAGTTCTTTAAGCATATTATGATAGATTACTTCACTTTCATATTGAACACCCATACCATCCATATATTGTTCGCTTTCAAGTACACCTAATTTATCTAATTCACTTTTAATTGGTTTCATAACTTTATTCCAGTCATCAGTTAGTTCATCAGTTGCACTCTTATAATAGATAATATCATCAAAGTTAAGTTTAAACTTAGGTCCAAATGGTAAGTCCTTATTCATCTTTTCAAAGTATTCATATGATTTTATTCGATAATCTTTTACCCAAGCTTCTTCTTTTTTATGAGTTGATATCTTTATTATATTATCTTTAGTTAGTCCTTTAATCTCCACTTGTTTCCTCCTTTAAAATCTTTTTAATTGTATCGACAGGAAGAAGAGCACAGTGTTTTCTATTAGGTTGCATATAGATAGTATCATAGGCCATAAGCTCACCTAATTTTTCTTCATCATAGTCTTTTTCATCTATTAAGTGTTCATAGTTTTCTATTAAATCTTTAACTTCACTAACACTCTTTCCTATTATCTTTCTTAAGAAAATAGAGGTAGCAGAAGTTGAGATAGCACAGGCTTCTCCATCAAAATTAGCATCTACTACTTTGCCATCTTCTATTTTTAGTTCAATATCAATATTATCAATACAAGATTCATTATTAGTATTCGCTTTTTTATATTCAGCTTCATTTTTTAGTCCTTTATGATAAGGATTATTATAATTATCTAGTATTATTTCTCTTTTTAATTCTGCATCCATGATTACTCCTCCTACAATATTATTTTAAATAAATCATCTGACTTTTCTAATGCTTCAACAAGTTTATCTATTTCCTCTTTAGTATTATAAAAATATAGGCTTATACGACAAGTATTTTTAATATTTATTTCATCTTTTAAGATTTTAGCACAGTGATTACCTGCTCTTACACAAATATTATAGTGGTCTAGATAGATAGCAGTATCTTGACTAAATATTCCTTCTAGGTTGAAAGCTAGAATACCACTATCACTATTTTTGTTATATAAAATTACTTTAGTATTACTTTCTAGTTTAGAAACAAGATATTTCTTTAGTTCTTTTTCATGTTCGTATATTTTATCCATACCAATACTTTGTAAGTAATCAATGGCAGCGCCTAGTCCTATTACTTCGGCGATAGGAGGAGTTCCTGCTTCAAATCTTGTAGGAATGCTTTTATATTCTACTTCTCCTGTTACTTCAAAGTATTGATTCATGCCACCACCATATTCTATAGGTCTCATCTTTTCTAAATATTCTTCTTTAGCATAAAGTACCCCTACTCCAGTTGGTCCTAACATCTTATGACCTGAGAATGTTAAAAAGTCAATATCATCTTTAATAACATCTGTTTTCATATGAGGAACACTTTGGGCTCCATCTACTACTAATATTATGTTATGTTTATGAGCGATTTTACTTATTTCATTAATATCTCTTACATCTCCTACAACATTAGTAATACTTGCAATAGAGATCACTTTTGTCTTTTCTGTTATCGAAGTAGTTAATGCTTCTAGAGTTAGTTCATGATTATCATTTAGAGGAATATAACTTATCTTTATATTTTTTATTTTAGCTAGTTCTAACCAAGGTAAGACGTTTGAGGCATGTTCACTTTTGGTAAGTAGGACTTCATCTCCTTCATTTAAATAATCTTTCATAAAACCGAAGACTATCTTATTAAGTGAGTCTGTTGTACCACTAGTAAAAACTATTTCTTTACTACTTTTAGCATTTATAAAGTCTTTTACTTTATCTCTAACCTTCTCATATTCTTCACTTGCTTTTAAAGATATTTTATAATCTCCTCTATGAATATTCGCTCCATAGTTATAGTAATAATCATTCATCGCTTCTACTACACATTTTGGTTTTAGAGTTGTCGCTCCATTATCAAAATATATTATGTTATTGTTTAAAATAGGAAAATCTTCTCTATACATAATTTCACCTCCTAGTTTTAAATCGATTATAAAGTAATTTGGCAACAAGCTGTTGCCATTCTTCATCAATTTAATATTATTCATTAAATATTATTTTATTTATTATTCAACACTTTCTATTTTCTTCCAAAAATATCTGGTGTACCACCAATAAATTCTATTTTTCCATCATTATATACGACAGCTTGACTATCTTTTATGGCATATACTTTGAACTCATTATCTTCTAAAACTCTTTCAAAAAAGTCTTTAGTCCACTTTTTACGGTCTTCTCTCATGTAATGGGGAATTATATTGAAATCTACTAAGTTGAGTTCTTCATGAGTTTTAGCAAGTTCTTTATCTTGTGGATAACGTTCTTCCCAAAACTTCTTACTTGTAATTTTCTTGCCAAGAACAATTGAACCTGCTGATGTACCCATTATTACTTTTGTATTACTTATATTCTTAATTATATCTATAGTATCAGTTTCTCTAAAAAGCTTTTCTAATAAATGTTGTTTGCCTCCAACTATATAAATTAAATCTGCCATGTTTAGACGTTTATTTATCTCTTCTTTGGTGTATGCTCTAAAGTTAATAAAATCTATAATACCACCAATATATTTTTCAATGTTAGATAATTCTTTTATTAACCATCTTTTATCTTTTGTACCATCAAGTCCTACATAGGCTTCATTAATTATAGCAATGTTTATTTCTTTTAGAGGCTTTCCTACTATTTTTTCTACTTCTTTAGCAATTTCGTCAGTAGTAAATCCTTGCGATGCTAAAACTAATTTCAATGTAATCACCTCCTCGTTACTTTATCTAAAATATTATCAAGTACACTTTCATAATCAATTGGTAGTTCTACCACTTTCATAAAGCCATTTAATAAGAGATTAAATGATTCTTTTTTACTTATTCCCTTTGTTTCTAAATAGAATAATAATTTTTCATCAAAGGGTCCTGTGTATGCAGAGTGATTAGCAATAGAATCAAACTCATCTATAAAAAGATTTGGTTTTATTGAACTTTTACCATCATCTAAATTAATTATTCTACTAGATTGATTACATACTGAACCTATCATACCTTTTTTAATATAACCATTAACACTAAACTTTAAATCTCCTTTACCATAACTAATTCCATGACATGTAACATTACTTGTTGTTTCTTTATTTTTATGATAAACATTTACTTCGTTAGTTATCTTTTTATCAGTAACAGTCATTTCATAAAAGTCTAGTTTAGCATTATTATAGATATTAATATTAACAGTAATACTTTCTCTTGTAATATTATAAATAGTTGTAGAGTTTAAAATATTGAAATCAACTTTTATATTATTTTTAGTTACAAGATATAGTTTTACATTATCACTTTCAACACTTATAGTAGTATCTTTATCTAGTTCTAATTTAAAGGTGCCTTCTTTACTAAAACATTTAGCACTATCTAATAATATATTATTCATAATTTTCACTAGGCTCCACTTCATTTACCCCGGTAAAACCTGTTTTTTCTATTTGTTTTGCTAAACTTATATCTCCTGTTTTAACTATCTTACCATCTTTCATCTCATGAACAAAATCTGGTTTAATTAAATCTAGAACTCTACTATAGTGGGTAATGATTAAAACACTTGTATCTTTATTTTCTTTTAAGTAATCATTAATATTATTTGCAACTACTTTTAGACTATCTACATCTAGTCCACTATCTAATTCATCTAAAATAATAAAACTAGGTGTTAAGACTTTTAGTCCTAAAACTTCATTTTTCTTTCTTTCTCCTCCAGATAAACCTTTATTAATAGATCTATGCATAGCATCTTTTGGTAGATTTAGGGAGTCTAACTCATTTTTCATCTTAGTAATAAAAGAATATAGATTAGTATCACTACCTCGCTCTTTTAAAGCAGTTCTTAGGGCTTCACTATTACTTACACCATCAATAATAGATGGATCTTGCATAAGTAAATATATACCACTTCTTGCTATTTCATCAGTTGTTAAATTATTTAGAGTCTTTCCATTATAAGTAATAGAACCACTTTCTATAACATAATCAGGATGATGCATTATTGCTTTTGATAAAGTACTCTTACCTACTCCATTAGGTCCCATAATAGCATGGATTTCTCCTTTATCAATAGTAAGAGAAAAATCTTTTAAGATCTTTTTATCATTATCCTTTATTTTTACATTTAATTTATCTATTTTAAACACATTATCACCCTTTCTAATTGTATGATAAATTATATTATTAAATTGTCAATATTTGTGTTAAAAGACATGCTTAGTATAACACATAATTGCTTATATTTAAAGGATTTGATAAAATAAACTAGAATGGATAGTGATTTTATGAGTAAAAGAAAGATGAATAGTTTAATGATAGGACAAGCATTGCTTTTTGGGCTTATTATTGTGTTTTTTGGTATTATTATTGTTAGAGAAAAAGTACCTAGTTTAAAGTCTAAAAATGTAGAGGAAGATATCAATCTTTATTATGAAGATAACTATCATGATTTAGATGTATCTAAAGGAGATTTAAAATATAATAAAGACGATAATAGTTATAGCATTACCTATTATGATAAAGATTATAAAGAGTTAAACTTTACTATTACTTCTTTAAATAATAAGATTACTGATAATTATAAAGATAACTATGTAAAAGGAAAAGATGTTCTTAAGAGGGCAAGTAAAGATGTATTAGATAAATATAAAGATATTTTTTCTAATACTAATTATGAAAATATAAAAGTAGAGTTTAAAGATTTAGATGAGTATAATAAAGCTGAAGCGATAGATATCTTAGAAGGTAATATTTATAATACAGGTTATTACTCTGTTAGTTATTATGTTAAAGTAGATAGCTTAGATGAAGTTTATCTTAATAATTTAATTAATAGTTTTAATACTATTGCTGCTGATAATGGTTTGGTTACAAATAATTATAGTGTTACTTTTGATAATAATGGTATAATAAAGATAGTTGAAGGAGGAAATTTTAATGAATGATTGTTTATTCTGTAAAATAATTAAAGGTGATATTCCATCTTATAAAGTCTATGAAGATGATAAAGTATTAGCTTTCTTAGATGTTAATCCTAATAGTGATGGTCATACTTTAGTAATACCTAAAGAACATTATGAAAATTTATTTGAGACACCTAATGAGTTAATAATTTATATGATAGATACTATTAAGACTCATATTTATCCTATATTAAAAGAGAAACTTAATATTGATGGTTTAACTATTTGTCAAAATAATTATTATGGACAAGATGTTAAACATTATCATATTCATTTAATACCAAGATATAATAGTGATAGTTTTAAATGTACTTTTGATAGTAGTAAAGTTAGTGATATTAAAGATGTTTATAAAAAGTTAAAAACTGAGTAGAGGTTTATTCTTTACTCAGTTTTTTACTTTTTTCTTAGAAATAGTTGTTGAGTTATTTTTATTTTGCATAGATGTAGCCCATGCTTTAATTTGTTCAGCTTGTTCTTTAGTTTTAATACTTCCTATTACTTCTTCAACTGTTAAAATCCTTCTGTTTTGTAAAGTAATATCTCCTATTAATTTCTTTGCTTCAATGTATTCACTATTTCTTTTTAATGTATCTTTTCTTTCTTTTTTAATTAAAGCAGGTTTACATAGTTCATACTCGGCAATACTATGCTCTTGTAAATTTATACACTCTAAATCGACAACGGCACTACCACAACTGATTATTAGTAATGGTAATGCTAAAGGAAGTGAATAACAAGTCCCTAGACCAAAAAGAGAAATAAATATAATATCCTTTTTTAAGCTTTTTTGATGGACTTCTTTATTCCAATTTAAATAATTAATAATCTCTGTTGGATATCTATTATCAATATGATAGTTTCTATTTTCTTCTCTGTTCCATTCTTTACGATTTTTTAATTTAGCCATTTTATTATTAAATTCTATTAAGTCTGCTTCTTCTTTACTATTTGCATTTTTTACTAATCTCTTAGTATTAAAATCGCACCATTTTTCATAATGGTTAATAAAATTAGGCCATATTTTTTTCATAACTTTAAACTTTAGTTTCTCAACTTTAAGCACTAACTCTCTAAACTTTAAAGCTCCTAATTTTTCATGTAGTTCTTTTTTTCTCTTATATAAGTTCTTTATATATTTTCTTTTTTCTTCCTCTGTTAATTCTTTAGGCACATTAATTTTCTTAGAAAAAAATATCAATTTTAAATCTCTTATAATATCACTCATAACCTTTCCCCCTAATTACCTAATTTATTTTAGCGTCTTAACTTTTGCAACAGTATTATCTTTTGATAAGGTAGCAATCTTATTATCTGCTAGTTCTGCTAATTTTGCAAGTTCTTCATCAGATAAAGATTCAACATATTCTTCGGCACTACTTATTGTTATATTAATATGGTCATCTAAATTAAAATTAGATGATATGCTTGTAGTCGCAGAAAGATATGTAGTAAGTAAAGTATTTTGCCCATCATCATTTAAAAAACTTCCAGTAGTTGTATAAGGTCCACAAAGCGCTGCTGTTACTGTTGACGAAAATAATGTATTTGACATATAGTCTCCTCCTTTATAGCGAGTTATATTATATAATATCAACTTATCTTAGTCAATTATTTTGAAGTGAATGTGTAAGATAGTGTTTGAAGAGAAATGCATATGTTTTCTAATAATAAATCTATAATATTTATTTTTTATATCATTAATTACTAGGACAAGTTTTACGGTTATAATCGCAAAACTTTTTATTTTTCTATTTTTTGCGATTACAAGTTATTTTAAAAAGAAACTAAAGATAAAGTCAGTAATTATTAATATTAAAAGAATTATTGAGATAAATTTAGGAATCTTTTTAATAAACTTATCAGTTAGAGGCTTTACTACATATAAGAATATTAGACATGCAGTTCCCCATACTAGACTTACTTCTAAAGATATATATTTACCAAAGTTATATTTCATATCAGTATAATCCCAAAAACTTTTGTGGAAAATAAACTCTGTTAAATATCCCCCTACTAGTTCTATAATTGTTAATATTACTGTAACACTTATAAATAAGATAATTATTTTTTGCCATCTTTTTATCTTTAGATTATTAAATATCAATCTTGTTAGAAAAATCATAATAATTACCCCAAAACCATAAATAGGCATCCATGGCCCATAGAAAGGATTACTAGTAAATTCTCCTGTTAATATTAACTGTAATATATTTTCATAGATAAATCCTAGGATAGCGAAAAAAAGAAAATTATTTAAATAATAATACATATCTATCACGCTCTTTTCTATATTATTATTATTATTAACAATTTTCTTTATATAATACAAAAAGAAACTCTAAAAAAGAGCTTCTTAATTAATAACTCATGCAAGAACCTAAGATGATAGCTAGTAAAATATATAATACAATTATGATTAGAAAACTATTTCTTGGTCTTGATGAACAGCAGCTAGTAGTTACTGTTTGATTATTTGAACAAGACATTTTTACACCTCCTTTTTATACCTTAGCAGACAGCACCTATTATAATAACTAGTAAGATAAATAATACTAATATAATAGCGCTGTTTGAATTACAATTACCCATAACTTAATCCTCCTTTTTTCTAGTGTTCACATTATTCTATGGTAAATATTAAAAAAGTGTGATAAATT
>CAMMMG010000004.1 GCA_946497925.1 uncultured Mycoplasmatota bacterium | reverse complement strand
TCTCCCTTCCCTTTATTCTATTCTAGATAGAAACCCAGGAAAGGGCTTTAACCTAACAACTTAAAATATAATTACACAAAAATAGTAAAAATATATGTTATACTATTTATACCGAAAGTTAAAAACTTTGTTAGGTCTATAACTGATGATGATATTAAATCACTTCAGTTAGGTTGAAAGGAGTATCAAGTCCTTTTTTCTTTTTCAACAAAAAGTCTTCGGTCCACACGGGATACCGAAGATTATTATAACTAATTAAGTTAATTTAACTATTTACTCTACTGATTTTAATGAATCTATCATATCTATTCTTCTTAAGATAAAATATGTTATTACTTGAACTATAACACTAAATACTATAATAATTATAAATGATAGAACATAACTTAATGGTTTAATTGTCTTAATAAATAATATCTCATCAGTCTCTGCTATCATTAAGATAAAGGTATTTAAAGAAAAGCCTAAGAATATACCTACTATTATTCCTACTATAGTTAAAATAATAGTTTCTCTATATACATAACTAGATACTTCTTTATCTCTAAAACCTAAGACCTTTAGAGTCGCTATCTCTCTTTTTCTTTCGTTAATATTAATAATTGTAAGATTATATAAAACTGTTATAGCAAGAAAACTAGAAAATGTTATTATTAGATAGACTATATTATTCATACCAGCGATAATATCATTAAACATTTCCATATTATCATCAGTATACTGTATCGCTCCAAAGTATCCAGTATCTAATAGATTATTAGATAGTTTTTCTTTATTAGTAGAATCTTTTAGATTAACAAGATAACTATTGTAACTATCATCATTAAATATCTCTTCATAATAAGTACTATTCATATACATAAAATTACTTATATAGTTTTCACATATTCCAGAAACTTTAACTATAAATAATTCGTTATCACTATTTCTAATACTAATATTCTCGCCTACTTTAGCATTTAATAAATCAGCCATCTTTTCTGTAATAATAACACCATCATCACTTAAATTTAAATCACTTCCGTCTGGAGATTTTAAAGTGACATAATCCTTAATTTTTTCATCGCCCATAAATGCGATTAAAGTAAAGTCTAAATTCTTATTATTCGCTTTAAAAGTAAAACTAGATATATTAGTATTTATATAATTAGTTATATTATTATCATTTAAAGATTTAATAACATCATCTTTATTAACATCATCATTTAAAACTAAAGTTGCATCATAATGAGTTATTTCTCCATACTGAATATCAATTAAATCACTTAGACTATCTTTTATACCAAAACCTGTAAGAAGTAGTGCCGTACATCCTGCAATACCTAAAACTGTCATAAAGATTCTCTTTTTGTATCTAAATAAATTACGTAAGGTTATTTTCCAAGAAAATGATAAATGTCTCCAGAATGGTTTAATTCTCTCTAATAATATCTTTTTACCATTCTTAGGAGCTTCTGGTCTTAAAATAATAGCAGGAGCAAGTTTAAAGTCTTTAACAAGAGTAATAAATACTACTAAGCTCATTAAGATAATTGTCGTTAAGACAATAATTAAACAAGCATATGGATTAGCATAAGTAGATAGTTCTGGTATTGTAAAGGATGCTGCATATACTGTATAAAGTATTCTTGGTATTAAAGTATAACCAACACTTAATCCTATAACAAGACCTAAAACACAAGCGATAAAAACATATAATAGATAACTAAAAGCAATAGTTGACTTTCTAATACCTAAAGATATAAAGGCCCCTATCTCACTTCGTTCTTCTTCTATCATTCTATTCATAGTATTAAATGCCATAAGGAATGCTATTAGAATAAAAAATATTGGAAAGACCGTAGCGATAGAATCTACTTTAGTAGCACTTTCATAAAAAGATGTATATCCCGTTAAGTCTTCCCTAGTTAATAAATACCAAACAGGTTTCTCTATATTATTTATCTCATTTTTAGCATCATTTATCTTATTTTCATAGTTAGAAACTTCTTCTAAATATAGATTATAGTTAGTAGTATATTCTTCATAACCTTTTTCTAATTCAATATAGCCATTATCTATTTCTCTTTTAGCACTATTTAATTCTTTTAAAGCTTTACTATATTCTCTATTCCAAGTACTTAAAGAACTATTTAAAGTATTTTCTTGTTCAGTTAAAGTTTTATTAGTACCAATTAATGTTTCTATATTAGTCCTATTATTTTTAAGTTCATTAAGTCTAGCTTTTAATGTTTCATATAAACTATCACTAGGATCAAGTCCTTCTAACTGTTTTTCTATCTCTTTAATATTAGTATTTATTGTATCTAATGTAGGCTGCAAGCTATCAACTGTAAGTCCAGCACTACTTAAAGCATTATTAAACTCTGTCTTAGCATTTTCTAAAGCACTAAAACCATTATTAAGTTCTGTTTCAGTAGATTCTTTAGTCTTATTTAAAGTATATAAATTACTATTATACTCTTCTAATCCTTCATCAAGTTTTATTTTATTAGAATTTAACTCAGTTAAAGCATCATTAAACTTAATTTCATTTTCACTCTTTACTCTATTAAGTTCATTCTCTCTTTCAGCAACTTTATCCATCGCTTCTTTTAATATTTGTTCATACCTTGCTGTTTCCCTTAAAGGCTTTAACTTTTGTAATTTTTTATTTACTTTACTTATAATATCATCATAACTATCACTATAAGATAATTCTTCTTTAGTACCATCTGCTAACAAATAAATCTCTGTATAATAATCTAATTTAAAGTTATCTTTAGTAACGTATAACAAACTATCAAGTTTACCATCACCTACTGTAGATATTCCTTTATTTTCATAAATATAACTACTACTATTAACAGTTCCTACTACTTTACAAGTATTATTATTAAGATATGTATCATCTTCTATTGTAATAGTATCTCCTATTTTAAATTCATTTTCTTCACCAAGGCACTCATTATTACTTTTAGGCATTCTACCATCAACTAATGTTACTTTACTAATATCTGTTAGAGCACTTACTTTAACAGCTTTACCATCTATTAAAGTATCAAAGGAATATGTTCCTTCTATTCTTTCTATACCATCTATCTCCTCTAATGATTTAATATCATCATCTGTAAGCCCCATAGTACTAACTATCTTAAAGTCATAGAGATTAGTCTCATCATAATAATTATCTAAAGTCTTAATCATATCACTAGCAGTTTCTCTAACACCTGCAAAGAAAGAAGTACCTAATATTACAATAAGGATTAAAGATAAGAATCTTCCTTTAGACTTCCATATTTTCCTAAAACTATTCTTAAAGATTAACATTACCAATCAATCTCCTTAACTAGTTTAGGTTTCTTATTAACAGTAATACTTTCTATTTTACCGTTTTTTACTTTAATAACCTTATCAGCAATATCAGCGATAATAGCATTATGAGTAATAATAATGGTTGTAGTTTTAGTCTTATGACAAGTATCTTGTAATAGTTCTATTATCTTTTTACCAGTTTTAGAATCAAGTGCACCAGTTGGTTCATCACAAAGTAATAGTTTAGGATTTTTAGCAATAGCACGCGCGATTGAAACACGTTGTTGTTCTCCTCCTGAAAGTTGAGCAGGAAAGTGATCTCTTCTATCTAACAAACCTACTCTTTTTAACGCTTCACTAGAGTCCATTGGTTTTTTACATATTTGACTAGCAAGAGAAACATTTTCTATAGCAGTTAAATTCCCTACAAGGTTATAGAATTGAAAGACAAAACCTATATCATAACGTCTATAATCAGTTAATTTTTTATTACTGTATTTAGCGATATCATTATTATCGATAATAACTTTACCACTACTAGCTTTATCCATTCCCCCTAAGATATTTAATATCGTTGTCTTCCCTGCTCCTGATGGTCCTAAAACAACAGTAAGTTCTCCTTCATCAATATCAAAAGAAACATTGTCTAAAGCCTTAATAGTAACTTCACCCATTTTATAAATTTTAGTTAAGTTCTTAACACTAATATAAGACACAAGTATCACCCTCTTATGATTACATTATACTATTAGAAAGAAGAAAAATATAGAGTTTTTTGCAAAAGAAAAGAACTATTATTTAACCTTTTAGTTCTTTAAGTATCTTTTGATTTCTTCTCACTGTACGTCTTATATCCTTCTTAACTAATCTCTTTGTTTCCAGATTATATTCATCCTTAACATGATATATTAATTCATTAGTACCAGTCTCAAAAATTTTAACAAAATAATCATAGCCTTCTGGATACTTATCATAAAATGAATCTAAAGTTCTTACATTTTTTCTTATTAAAATATAAGGATTAAAGTAAGTAAAGCTTCTTTGATTATAAAAAGCAAGTTCAAAATCTATAATAGGTGCTAATCTTAAGGTGCCATCATAGGCAAACACTTCTATATTCCTAGCATATCTATCAACCTGTTCCATCATCAAATCGATTGCTATTAATTTGAATAAATCCTGTTGTAAACTTTCATCTAAACATTCAAAATAACTATCATCAAAACCTCTAGTTCTCATTCCATATTCAAAATTATCTTCTGGTCTAAAATTTATATAATCTTTATCGTGATAGTTAGGTGTCAATATTTTACTTTTAAATATTCCTTTATGTTCAACGATTAAATCTGTAGTATCAAGGTTAACTTTACTACATAAGTATCTACCAATTATTTCATTATATAAAAATTCATTATCTATTTTCTTGCTAAAGTAATATTCACCATTACGTTCTATAAGATAATCACTATAAAGATTTAAATATTCCCATTTACTTATACCAAGTTTATTAATGAAATAGTCTTCACTATAATCTAATAATTTTTCTATTTTTTTACTGCCAAACATCATGTTTATCTCCTATCTAATTGTCTTTAATTTTTTTGATTTATTAGAATTATACAGTTATTTTTTCTTTGATTACTTTTCTATTATTTAGAGAATTCATATAAATACATCTTTTCTCTAGAGGCATATTATATCAAAGAAAAAAAGAAATTTCAATTATTTCTTTCCTTCTTTAAATGTTTCACTTAATACTGTTCCTGCTGTTACTAAATTCTGTAACTCACTAGGAACTATTATCTTAGTAGACTGTCCATTTGCAACTTTAACCATAGCATCATAACTTTTAAGTTTTAAGACCGAAGCATCTGCTTTAGCTTCTTTTAATAGTTTGATACCTTCAGCTTCAGCATTTTTGATTTTAATAATTGCCTCTGCTTCACCTTCTGCTTTCTTAATAGCTGCTTCTTTCGCTGCTTCTGCTCTTAAGACTGTACTTTCTTTTTCTCCTTCAGCGATTAATACAGCAGCTTTCTTCTCACCTTCCGCTTGTAATATCTTCTCACGTCTTTCACGTTCTGCACGCATTTGTTTTTCCATAGCATCTTGAATATCACGAGGTGGTATGATGTTTTTAACTTCTACTCTATTTACTTTAATACCCCAAGGATCAGTCGCTTCATCTAGAATTGATCTCATTTTAGAATTAATGATATCTCTTGATGTTAAGGTTTGATCTAGTTCTAACTCACCTATAATATTACGAAGTGTAGTTGCCGTTAAATTTTCAATTGCATTAATAGGATTTTCTACTCCATAAGTATAAAGCTTAGGATCAGTTATTTGAAAATAAACAACTGTATCTATTTGCATAGTAACATTATCTTTAGTAATAACAGGTTGTGGTGCAAAGTCTTTAACTATTTCTTTTAGAGATACAGTAGATGCTACTCTATCAATAAATGGTACAACATAATGAGGTCCTGTACCAAGAGTCTTATAATAAGAACCTAATCTTTCTATTACTTTCGCTTGTGATTGAGGAATAACTTTTACTCCTAATACTATAATAACAATAATTACTATTAATATAACCCAAAACATATTAATCACTCTCCTTTATTTCTTCTACTTTAAGTTTTACTCCATTAATAGATAATACTTTTACTTTAGAATTCTCTTCTACTTCTTTATCACTATATGCACTCCACTTCTTACCTAGAACTTTAACTTCACCTATTCCATCTTTTTCTATTTTTTCTGTAACAACTCCAGTCTTACCTACAACCATATCTAAATTAGTAGGCACTTCTTCTCTTTTCTTCATCTTTTTAACAAAAGGTTTTGTTAAAAGTAATAAGAGAATAGAACTGATAGTAAAAACTGCTAGATGTATCATTAAGTTATCAGTTACTAAAGATACAAAAGTTGTAATTAAAGCTCCAAGTGAAAACCAAATAGATACTAAGTTTACTGTTACAAGTTCAAACAATGCTAATACTACAAATAAAACTAACCAAAAAAGTGTCATAATACTTCCTCCCTTGATAAAAATATACTATAAATTTAGAAAAAATACTACAAAAATAAACTTTTTCTTACATATTTTTTTAGATTATGCTAAAATCTTTAAGGAAACAGGTTTAATGGTTAAATTGGAAACGCAACATCTAAAAGATGCTAACGAACAACACATAAACAGTGCTGTTTTTATATTGCAAGGAAGGAGGTTAAGTATATGCCTGAAACTAAGTTTCAAGACTTTATTTATACTTTAATAATGGCTTTTTTAATGGTATATGTTATGATTTGTTATAATATTGCTATTCATACTGGAGGATTAAATAACTTTGTATTTCTAGAAGCTTTTAATGAATTAATATATATGTGGCCTATCGCTATTATTTTAGAGTTTTTCTTAATAGGCAAGATCGCTCACAAATTAACTTTTAAAGCACTTAATCCTAAGAAAACACCTAATATTATTATAAGTTATGGTATATCTATTATAATAGTTACTTTTATGTGCCCTATTATGAGTTTAATTGCCACTATTCTTATAAATAAACCTAGTCTTGATATATTTATATCTAGTTGGTTGCAATCTATGGTCCTAAGTTTTCCTATGGCTATGTGTTTTCAATTATTTTATGCAGGGCCAATAGTAAGATCTATATTTAATTTATTTAAAAACAAACTAAGTAAGCAAGACTAGTTTGTTTTCTTTATGATTTTAAATTTTTCTTTTTCTTCTTCATAATCCAAATCAAATATAGGATTATTGTCTAAAGCTGATGAATAGTAAATATACTTATTAGTTCTTTTTATATAATCATCCGTATATAAAGTCTCTAACTCTTCTCTAGTTAATTCTTTTAATTTAGGTTTCTTAATATTAGATCCAACTAAAGGGCTATTAGTATTTATTTCTCTAAGCTCTCCCTCTTTTTTTCTTATTAGTAAATAAGGAGATAATCCTTCTTCTTCAAGTTTTCTATTAAAAAACATTCTAGATTCTTTATATTTATCAAAATTAACTATATCACTTTTCTTAACCATATCTTTATAATATGTATAATTATTAGGAAAATAGTTTTTAAGATACTCTAAAAGATTAATATCATCTATATATAAATTTCTATCAGTAATAGAAACATAATAAAATTTAATCATATAATCCCTCTTTTCACGAGTTATAGATTACCATAATATCTATAAAAATGTAAAGAAAAAGAATAGACTAATCTCTTCTATTTAACATAATCACAAATTGTGATATCCAATAATTTCTATTAATGTTATTATTCTAACTTATCTAACAAACTATCTAAAATTTCTTTACTTTCTATCTTAGTAATTGCAAAACACTTCTTACCTAAATCTTTAAAACTTGCTCCCGAGTGATATAAATCTTTCTTATCTAAAATGATAAATCTATCATGAAAAGAGTTATTAACTACTAAAGTAACATTATTATATTGTTCTTTATACTTTTCATAGTCTTGTATTTTGTATTTATTAGTAATTAACGTTACTTGTTTATTAGTCTTAGATAATATGTCTAAAATATTCTTATCAATATAATTATCTATTATAATGATATTACTTTCAGCTTTTTCAAATATCTTCATCATAAGAGAATAAGCATCATAAATCTGTCCTTCATAAAATATATGATTATTTTTATCTTTAAAACTATCGAAAGTGTTCTCTAATAAAGAAAGTCTATTCTCATGATTAATTAGCATTTTACTATGTTCAATTAAATCACTTGAAATATATTTTCTCATGGCTACAAAAGCATCCATTATCCTTATACTTACTTGTGTAGCAACTTTAGATTTTAGTATTGTTGCAAGCATGGCTACTCCTTGTTCTGTAAAAACTCTAGGAGCGTATCTATTACCACCATGATTATTTAATCTTGAGGTCGAAATTTTCGACCTCAAGTTTATTGCTTCTTCATTAGTTAAAACAAAACTAAACCTTTCTGGAAATTTCTCCATATTATTCTTAACTGCTTCATTAATCCTCTTTGTTTCAACATGATATAGTTTAGCTAAATCACTATCTAGCATCACTTGTTTGTCTCTTATTTCATAAATCATATTTTCTATTTTTATATCTTTTATTTCTATTAAATTGTTTATAACTATAACCTCCTTCTATATCTTATCTTAAATACCTATTCCATTACCTTTTGCAGTCCCAAGTTGGGACCGCAAAATTCTAAAAAATGAAATAAATATCTCTATTAATATAATATACCGTTACTGATTATTTTTTTTCGCAATATTAAGAAGAATTCCAATACTTAATAAACTTATTAATAAAGAACTTCCTCCATAAGATAAGAAAGGTAAAGTGACCCCTGTTACAGGTATTAAACCTATAACGACCGCAAGATTCATTAATGCTTGAAAAATCATTTGAAAGATAAGTCCGAAAGCTAAGTACTTGGCAAATAAGTCATTTGACTTTAATGCTATTTTTACACCGAAGTATAGGAGTAAAAAGAAAAGAAGTGCAATAAATATCGCTCCTACCACCCCAAATTCTTCACAGATAATAGAAAAAATAAAATCTGTTTGAGGTTCTGGTAAGTAGAAATGTTTTTGTCTTGAATTAAGAAAACCCGTTCCAAGTAGTCCTCCTGGTCCTATTGCATATAAAGACTGTATTATTTGAAAGCCTGTTCCTAAAGGATCAGACCACGGATCAAGAAATGATGTTATTCTATCCATTCGATAAGGGGCAATGGCTATTAGAATTACTACACCAATTACTCCTATTACACCTAAGATATAAAAGAATTTCATATTAACTCCTGCAATAAAAAGCATAGCAATAATTGAGACCATTAAGACTAAACCAGTACCTAAATCTGGTTGTAACATAATAAGACCAAAAGCAAGAGTTGCAATCCCTAATATTGGAATAACTCCTTTCTTATAACTTTTTAAAAACTTATTACTATTAACTAAGTATTTACTTGTAAATATTATTAATGCTAGTTTTATAAATTCACTAGGTTGTACTCCAAATGGTCCTATTCCAAACCAACTACGACTACCATTTCTAATACTACCTATTCCTGGTATTAAAACTAAAATTAATAATAAAAAGCAAATACCTAAAATGATATTTGCCTTCTTAAAATAGATATTATAATCTATTTTACTAACTATATACATTATTATAAATCCTATTACTGTAAATAATGCTTGTTGTTTCACATAGTGAAAACTATCGTGAAACTTATATTCTGCCCAAATACTGGAAGCTGAATATATCATTATAAGTCCAAATGTTACTAAGAGTATTACTGTGACTAATAAAGGCAAACCATAACCTTTCTTATTCATCTAATCACTCTTTTCTATAACCATACTCCAAATATAATTCCACCCATGGCAAGTAATAGTCCAAAGACTACAAATAATTTAACAATATCAGTTTCTTGCCAACCAAGTTTTTCAAAATGATGATGTAAAGGTGTCATTAAGAATAACTTTTTATGAAAAAATCTTAACCAAAATACTTGTAAAATAACTGATAACGTTTCTATTACGAAGACTCCTGCTACTACAAGTAAAGTAAGTTCTCTATGAGTTAGTATGGCAACGGCACCCATAACACCACCTAAGGCAAGGGATCCCGTATCACCCATAAATACTTTAGCAGGATGAGTATTATACACTAAGAAACCAATCAAAGAACCTACTAATACTAAACAAAATATACCAATATCTTCAAAGCCTACCACAAAGGAAATAAGAGCAAAGGCAATGAAAGCAACTGCAGACAAACTTCCTGCAAGGCCATCAAGACCATCTGTTAAATTAACTGCATTAGATGCTCCTATCAAGATAAATAATATAAATAGTCCATATAACCAAGTAAGTTCTATATCAATACCAAGAGTACCAACAACAAAAGAAGTCTGTCCTCCATTTTTCATATAGATATAGAAAAATATTGTAGAAATAATTACTTGCCCTAGTAATTTTTGATATGTAGTAAGCCCTTCATTATTATGCTTTTTTAAAGATAAAAAATCATCTAAAAATCCAATAATAGCAAATCCTAAAAAGACAACTAAGACTATCGCTATATTATCAGAATAAGGTATCTTATCGGTAATTAATAGTCCCAAAGTAATTATAATAGTAGGAATAATAAAGATTAATCCTCCCATTGTAGGAGTACCTTCTTTCTGCCTATGAGAGTATCCTACATAACTACTTATTCTTTGACCTACCTTTAACTTTCTTAAAAGGGGTAAAAGCACAAGACCTAAAACTACACTAAATAAAAATCCAATCATAATTGCAAATACTGCTTTTGTAAGTAATAACATGTCTTATCGCCTCTCGTTTCTTTAAGTATTATAGCATAAGTATTTTTGTTATTCTATATATATTTTTTCATTTGACTTTCTCTTGTCATTAAATTTTATGATTAAATTTTAAATTTAGACTATTCACCTAACATTAATTTAACTGTGCTTCCATCTTCAAGCCTTGTTCCTGCTTCTGGAGATTGGCTTATTATCACATCACCACTACCAGAATATTCTATAGAAAAATGTTCAAGGAACTTTTTCGCTTCTTCAGGTGTTTTACCTACTACATCTGCTACCTCATAATAGACTTTATCAGTCCATTCATAGTCTTTTTCTACTCCTCCCTCTTGCTTTTCTATATCTAAAGCATCAATTATATCTAGAAGGATTCTTCTTGCGATAGGAGTTGTGGTATAACTTGATAATAATGCTGTATCTTTCGGATTATCTATTGCAATATATAAAACTGCTTCTGGATCATTTGAAGGTACTATCCCAACAAAGGACATTATGTAGTTATTCGCAAGATAAGCACCATTAACAGCTTTCTGAGCAGTACCTGTCTTACCACCTATTCTATAACCATCTATATAAGCAGATTTACCACCACCTAAGGCAACTACTGTTTCTAGGGCATATCTCATAATTTCACTAGTCTTTTCACTTATTACTTTCCTTATTTTAGTCTTACTATTATGTTCCATTACATTACCAGTTTCTGGCTCTAAGATATTTTTTAAGACAAAAGGCTTTAATAAGTCTCCCCCATTAATAACTGCCGATATCGCTGTTATCTGTTGAATTGGTGTGACACTAATACCTTGGCCAAAGGCAGTAGTAGCAAGTTCTATGTTCCCAACATTTTCAAGAGGAAAGATAATTCCTTCTCCTTCACCATTTAGATCTATACCTGTCTTAGAACCAAAACCAAATAAATCTAAATAGTGAAATAATCTCTCTTTGCCTAGTAATTGTCCCATCTTAACAAATCCAGGGTTACATGAATTTTGAAGTACCTGAAGAAATGTCTGGTGTCCATGTCCTCCTGCTTTCCAACATTTAATCCTTGCAGTATCAACTTGTACAGAACCAGTATCAGTAAACTCATCTTTAAATAAATCTACTACCCCTTCTTCTACTGCCGCAGCCGTTGTTACTATCTTTTGGGTAGAACCAGGTTCATAACTAGCCCATATAGGAAGATTACGAGATAATTCTTCTTGAGAGTAATTCCCGTAATTATTAGGATCAAAATTAGGTCTAGAACTCATCGCCAGTATCTCTCCTGTTTTAGGATCCATAACAACGGCAAGAGCCATATCAGGATTAAACATATCGACAACATTATCAAGTTCTCTTTCAATAGACTTTTGAATATTTATATCAATAGTAAGTTGTAAATCCATACCATCTTGGGGCTCTATATATAAATCAGTTAGTTCTAGTTTATTTCCCTTAGCATCACTAAAATATTTAATCGCACCATTTTCACCCATTAAATAATCATCATACTGTAACTCTATTCCAGATAAACCTTGATTATCTATTCCGACATATCCTAGAACATGGGATAACATTTCTTCATAAGGATAATATCTTTTAGACTCTTTAACTAAATAAACCCCATCAAAGTTTAAGGCTTCTATTTTATCGGCAACTTCATAAGATAGTCTTCTTCCTTCAGGATGAACCCTTTCAATAGATGTTTCTTTATAAACGTGTTCTTTCATCTCATCAAAACATACTCCTAAAATCTCTGCAAGTTTTGTCGTAACTTCTTTTTTATTCTTAATCTGATTAGGTATTAAAACTAAAGATGTTGTTGTAATATTATCAGCAAGAACTACTCCATTTCTATCAAGAATCCTACCACGAGATGCTTCAATAGGTAAATTCCTACTCCATAAGTCACTAGCAAGTGTTGATAGTTTTTTATAATCTACTACCTGTACATAAAACACTCTTAAGACTATTACTAACAAAATACTACTAAATATTAAAAGAATTATTTTCATTCTCTTATCTATTCCTCTTGTAAACATAAAAAACTCACTACCTTTCCAGTAGTAAGTTTATGTTTTTAAAATATTATTTATTATTTAAGCTCATTTTTATCAAAACTCTTTAAACAGTAATTAATGTTTCTTCTAGTATATTAACTATTATTTTAACAGAATCTATTACATCAACAAAATCTATACCTTTAGCATATGTATTTTTATTTTGATATTCACTCCATAGCTTTTTAAGAGAATCATTATTGTATAAATCGTCTATAAGATTAACAAATTCATCTATATCTATTAAAGTATCTCTCTTTTTAAAAGTGTTCTCGATTGCTTTTACCAATAATTTTTTATCTATAATATCTTCTTTAAAATTAAATAACATATAAACATCGTAAAAGTCTTTTAAACGAGTATTTAAAATACCTCTTGAAATAATAGAATGAAACTTTTCAGCTAATATCGTTTCAATGTTATATGCCATAATAGGTATTTTTTTATCTTCAAAAATTGAATTATAACTAAATTTTATCTCTCTAGGAGTTATTTCATCACCAGTTGTTAGTTCAACTGTAATATAGGTTTTATTATTGCCTAATTTTGATAAAATATTTAGTCTAAAACCACCATACTTATCTTCTAACCTAATATCTTTAATACTAATAAGTTCAAAAGTAACACTATCATCCAAATCAATGCTAAATATTTCCTTAAATATTTCTTTAATTATATTTTCAGAAAGAGGAATACCTTTTACCGTTGCATCCATATCTTTAGTAGTTCTATCATCACTACCAATAATTGAAGTTAAAACTAATCCACCTTTTAATATAATATAGTTTTTATATTTACTTTTAGAAATTCTTTCTAATAATCTTTCAAAATAAAATAATTGAAAGTAAATTTGTGATTTATATGTGCTACCTAATGCTTTTTTGGCAACTAAACTTTTTAATTTGTCTTGATTAATTATAACAACACCTCCATATATTCTCTTACTTTCTTTTCTACATTTAATTTTTTTGCATATTTCATTAATTTAAGTAAATCTTTATTTTTTAATCCTGAATATTCTTTTAAAGCTTTGGTAAAAACTTCAATATCCATTTTATTTTTATTTTTTATAATATCACAAATAGTTCTTTCTATATCATAAGTTTTAATTTTCATACCAAAAGGAGACTCTATTTCTATCATACCTAAATCGATAAGCTCTTTTTTTACATAATGAAGAGATACATTAGACATATCTTTATAACAATTACCATACCCATAAGGCAAAGTAATATCATACACTAAAGGTATTCTATCAGAAAGATTATGAAGATATAGAGCGGTAGCATCCGAAAAAACAGCTTTCTTACATTTTGAAAGAATAATATAGAAATCATCAGAAAAAACATTTGGAAAAATATAGTAACCTCTAGATGCTCTAATAAGTTTTTTTTCTTTAACTAAAGATGTTAAAAAACGCCTGTTTATATTATATTTAGTCAACTCTTTCGTTGTGATATAACCACCATTTCTATTTACAACATTTAAAATTTTTTCTTTTTTTCCCATGATATCCCACCTACATCATTATTGTAGCATATGTATTATATTAAGGTAAAGGTATTTTTTCGCGTTTATGCACAAAAAACAAAAAAAATATGCATAAATGCGTAAAGCACCTATATTTCTTATAGAATAAAATATTTTAAAGTAAAAGCATACAACAATATTAACTCGTGTGTGTTTTTACGTAAATAACTTTTGTTGCTTTTACTCACACTTTTTATATTTTTTGCGTTTTTTTACAACATGAATCAATAATATATAACTTTATAGTCAATAACTAATTTTTATGCACAAATTTATTTTATTTTGTGCATAAAAATTAGAAAAAATAATAAAACAAAAAACATCTATATTTCAAGATATACTGAGCATATACAACCATTTTAAACTAAAAACACACACAAACATTGACTTGTGTGTGTTTTTAGTTTAATTTGCTATATTTCTTTTTCTTTAATATTTTATATATTTCATAAACAATTACTAAACTAAAACAAGAAAGTCCTAATAAGAACACCATTACATAAGTAAGATTATCTTTTAAAAGTATTAAAGTAATTAAACTACTAATTATTAACTTACCTAATTTTCTTGTAAAGTTTAACTTATTTATCATAATCTCATGGTCTTCCTGTTTAGTATTATTAAGTAATAATTCTTTAATATAATTATCAAATGGATCTCTTATAGCAAGGAATAAACAAAAGCCTATACTCATTAAGATAATACCAAAGACTTTAAATGGTATAAAGTTACCTATTAAGATAAGTACAAATGATATAAGAAGACTATAACCTATAATAGATAATATCTTACTTTTATACTTTTCATAGATTGTAATAAAGAAATAATTTGCAACTACTCTAACAATTCGTGAAGCACTAACTATTAAAGTTAATATGATAGAGACATTTTCTAAAGATAAGAAACTATCTAATTTATATTGAATAAATAACTTACTATTATTTTGTCCTAAATCTATAATTGCATAGCATACTGCAAAAAGAAGTAAAATTAAAAACACAAGATGAGTTATTTTAATTTTTCTCTTATCTTTCTTAATTAACTTATTATTAGGAGTTTTAACTTCATATAGAAAATTAACTAAGAAAAGATTTATGAGACAAAAAATTAGACAACATATCATAGGTAAATAGTTATTTAAATTAAAAAGAAAACCAGATACAAAGGAAGTAAACATTGTAACTATTGCATAAATTAAGGAACCTTTGCTTTCATATTCTAAATGTTTATCTTCTTCTTTTATTCTAAATAGTACATATCATAATGATTATATTTTTTTCCTAAACTTCTTATTTTCTCTTTTACTTCAACAACCTTCTCATCTAACAAATTAATTGCTGTTAACTTAGATTCTTCTGTTCTTAAATTATCTATAAAGATATTTATTAGGAATTCATCTAGTACATCAGGATCTTTACAGTTATCTAATAAATCTATACATACCTTTATATTATTAATAGATTCTCCTGTAGATAAAACTCTTTTAAGAAGCATATCAAAGTATTCAGTTTGACTTACTCCTAAAGCTCTAAAAGTATCCCAATTAGTAAAAACTAAAGTATTAGTACCTCTACTAACTAATTCATATAACTCTATTAATAGTTTAGTACTTTTAACTCCTATATCAGTAGTAGGAATAGTTTTAATTAATTCTTTATAGTATCTTTTTGCTTTAAATCTCCAATTACTTCTTTCTTTTTTAGGAACAACTTTATTAGGGGAAGAGTAAAATCCCGCTTTAGCACAATCAAGAAAATATCTCATTTCACTACATAAATCATCGAAACTAACTTTCTTTTCTTCTTTTTTAGTTTTATTATTACTATCTTCTATAAACTTATCAATATCATAATCTTCTTTAACCTTTTTAGGAAGTCTCTTATATAGTTCTACTACTATATCAGTCATTTCTTTTTTATCATATTTTTCTAATGTCTTTCTTAAATCTTTTACTAGCATAATACTTCTCCTTAAAACATATTTTTAACTAAAAACTTCCCTTTATCAAAGTAAAAATCATCTAAAGTGTATTTATCTTTATTAAGTCCAAACAAAGCATGTATTTCCTTATTACTAAAATTATTAAAGGAATAAATAAAGATCTTTTCTAAAAATGGAAACTCCTCTATTAGGCTCTTAATTTTAACTTGAGTATTAGGACTAATAGATGCAAATACTTCTCCTTTATTTATTACTTCAACTTCTTCATCATCTAAGCCCTTTTTAGGAAATTCTAAATATTTTTTATCAACTAATTCGTTATTTATTTTTTTAACATTAACTGCAGTATTATTTTTTTTATTATAGTAACCCTTTCCTATAAAGGAACTTTCATAATAGCTTTTTACTATATTATTATCTATTATTTTCTCAGTTAAAGAGTGATGAATATAAGGATAATCATATGAATCAAATAAATTATAAATAATTTTTTCCTGATAATCTTTACCTTCTTCTAAATAATATAAAGGAAATCCTGCTTCTTGAAACTTAATAATATATTTTTTATTATCATCTTGATAGTTCAATATAGCATGTAAATTAGCTCTATTACCAAACTTATTATCTAATTTTATTGCAAAGTTTAAATCTCCTGTTAATTTGTCTCCTAAAGTAAATTTAAATGTATTACTAAAACTTGCAAAAAGACCAAATGTCCCAATAGTATCAAAAGATTCTACATCAGTTAAAGTGAATGCACTAGCATAATCTGTACTAGTTTTCAAATCTCCATAAATACTTTTAGATGTTATTTCTATTTTATCTTCATTAAATAGGACCCTACCTACTTCTTTCTCTTTATCTAAAATCTTTATCTCATCTTTTATAGATAGGTCGTTATAAACTTCTAAATTTAAATTAAATACACTTAAAAAAGCTTTAATATTTGGTATATTATATTTAATATCAAGTTTTTGTTTCATAATATATTTCTCCTTTGACAATATAATATCATAGAAAAAGAACTTATCATATAGATAAATTCATTATTATTTTAAATCTTCATTATTATAAATAAAATCTACAATATTAACATTGTTAATACCCTCTACATTCTTTTTAAATATCATATCAAGTAAGAATAAATAACGTGGATACATATCTCTAATTTCATAGAATGGTCTATATTCTCTTATACTTGTCTTATCATCTTCAATATTTTTAGACACTTGAATATAATAATAATTATCATTTCCCTTTCTTGCAATAAAATCACATTCTAATTTGCCTATTTTACCAACACTTAGATGATAATCTTTACTAACCAGATAATTATGTAATATATTTTCAAGTACTGGTCCATAATTAATTCTATTATCAGTATTAAAGGTAAAATAAATACTAGTATCTGCTAAATAATATTTTCTTTCTCCATTTAAAACTCTTTTAGATTTTATATCAAAGGTATTACAAGGATAAATTATTTTAGCATTTTCTAAGATATTAATATATCTATTAATAGTTCGTATATCTATATTAATATTTTTACTTTTATAATACTTTTTTATACTATTAGCAGAAATCATAGTACCAAAATTATTTATAATAAATGTTTGTATATTCTTAAAAGTATCTGTGCTTTTTATTTTTTCATTAACTTTAATATCTTTATTAAAGATATCATCTAAGACATTTTCAGTATATCTTTTTCTGTCTTCCTCATTATCATATTTAATAGAACCAGGAAATCCTCCGTTTCTAACATAATTTTCAAATTCTAAATATATATTAGTATTTATTTCTTTATTAAACATTTTCTTCATCTCTATATATTCATAGAAATTAAGTGGTAGCATTTCTATTTCTATTTTTCTACCAGTTAGTTTTGTAACAAGCTCTCCTGATAAAAGATAAGAATTTGAACCAGTTATAAATATTGACATGTTTCCTATTGCTCTATAGCCGTCAATTACTTCTTCAAAATCCTCTACATTTTGAACTTCATCAATAAATAAATATTTAAAATTATCATCTTTTAAAGAATTCTTTATTAAATCTTCTAATTCTTTAGATTCTTTTATAGTATTAAATGGTGGAACATCTAATCTAATATAGACTATATCTTTATCTAATATTCCATTATCTTTTAATTCTTCGATTATTGACTTTAAAAGAAAAGATTTACCACATCTTCTAATACCAGTAATTACTTTTATAGTTTCATTATCATTATAAAAACCTCTAATTTTTTTTAAATAAGTTTCCCTTTTATATATTTGTTCCATAATTTTCTTCTCCTTTTACTAAATTTTATCATAAAAAGAAGAAGTTATCGACACCAATTTGACTTTTTTGGTATTTTAGTGTCAATAACTCTTAATTTTTCATAAAACCTTATATATATGTTGATTTTCCTCGCATTTTTTATATTTTTTTAGTTTTTTTGCAACATAAAGCAATAATGTATAACTTTATGGTCAAAAACTAATTTTTATGCACTAATTTATTATATTTTGTGCATAAAAATTAGCATAGACTATAAAACAAAAAATATCTATATTTCAAGATATTTTAAGCATATTTCTTTTTCTTTAATATTTTATATATTTCATAAACTATTACTAAGCTAAAACAAGAAAGTCCTAATAAAAATATCATTACATAAGTAAGAATATCTTTTAAAAGTATTAAAGTAATTAAACTACTAATTATTAACTTACCTAACTTTCTTGTAAAGTTTAACTTATTTATCATAATCTCGTGGTCTTCTTGTTTAGTATTATTAAGTAATAACTCTTTAATATAATTATCAAATGGATCTCTTATAGCAAGGAATAAACAAAAGCCTATACTCATTAAGATAATACCAAAGACTTTAAATGGTATAAAGTTACCTATTAAGATAAGTACAAATGATATAAGAAGACTATAACCTATAATAGATAATATCTTACTTTTATACTTTTCATAGATTGTAATAAAGAAATAATTTGCAACTACTCTAACAATTCGTGAAGCACTAACTATTAAAGTTAATATGATAGAGACATTTTCTAAAGATAAGAAACTATCTAGTCTATATTGAATAAATAACTTACTATTAGTTTGTCCTAAATCTATAATTGCATAGCATACTGCAAAAAGAAGTAAAATTAAGAACACAAGATGAGTTATTTTAATTTTTCTCTTATCTTTCTTAATTACCTTATTATTAGGAGTTTTTACTTCATATAGAAAATTAACCAAAATAATATTTATAAAACAAAAGATTAAACAACATATCATAGGTAAATAATTATTCAAATTAAAAAGAATTCCTGATACAAAAGTTGTAAACATTGTAACTACACCATAAATTAAAGAATGATAACTCTCTATTTCTAATTGTTTTTCTTCTTCGTGTAAGAATAATAAATTTTTTCTTAGTAAAACTGTATCCATCTTTTTAAAGTAATAAAATGCTTCATAGAATATATATCCTAATAAAGTAGTTATATAATTTACACCAAAAGTTATTAAGAAGGCTCCCAATAATAGAAAAATCACCCCTAATTTTACAGAGTTTAAAGCACCTATTTTATTAATTGTTTTCATAACTAGAGGATTTAATATAATCATTACTAATATACTAATTGTTGTAAAAGAACTAATTTCTAAAGTACTGAATCCTTTTACTTCAGTTAAAAATAAAGTATTGATAGCAAGAAAGAAGATAAGGTCACTTGAAAGTCCTGCAAATAAAGGATAGATTTTATTACTTAAGACTATTCTCTTCTTATTTACTACCATAATACTAGCTATCCATTCCTATGCTTCTTTTTATCGCTTTAAATATTTCTACTATAAGAATTGGTGATAAAGATAGTAATATAACTATTAACCATTCATTTCCACTTAATACACTAAGTGAGAAGAATTCTCTTATAGGTATTACAAATAAAACAATTAAAAGAAAAATAATTGATCCTACCATAGAAAGGAATAACATTTTATTTCTTGGATAGTCTTTACTAAATAGAGATGTTATACTTGAACTTTGATTTAGAGAATGGAATATTTGTGATAGGCATAAAACTGTAAAGGCCATTGTCATACCTACATTATAACTATCATCCTGCCCTATAAAGTATGCAACTAAAGTAATGATAGCAAGGAATACTCCATAGAAACCTATTCTAAAAACAAGACCACGCTCAAATAGACTACCCTCTTTAACTGGTTTATGTTTCATAACATTAGGACTTGCTGGATCTATTCCAAGAGCAAGAGATGGAAGAGTATCAGTTACAAGATTAATAAATAAAATATGAACTGCAAGTAAAGGACTAGGTAAGTTAAATAACATAGATACAAATATAGTTAATACTTCTGCAATATTACCTGCTAATAAGTATTGTATTACTTTTTGAATATTACGATATACTCTTCTACCTTCTTTAACTGCTGCTTCAATAGTTGTAAAGTTATCATCTAATAAAATCATAGCAGCGGCATCTTTTGCAACATCAGTACCAGTAATACCCATGGCAACACCAATATCAGCTTTCTTTAAAGCAGGAGCATCATTAACACCATCACCTGTCATCGCAACTATTTCTTTATTTTTCTTTAAGGCATTAACAATTCTAAGTTTATCTTGTGGTGTAACTCTTGCAAAGACAGAAATATCTTTAATTGTATTACGAAGTTTTAAATCACTCATTTTACTTAAAGTTTCCCCATCTACTACTAAATCACCTTTTTTATAAATACCAAGGTCTTCAGCGATAGCCCTTGCAGTTAATTTATGATCTCCTGTAATCATAATTACTCTAATACCTGCTTCATGACAAGTATTAATAGCATGTTTAACTTCTTCTCTTGGTGGATCAATAATACCCATGATACCAATAAAAGTTAAATCTTCTTCAATCACATCTCCTTCTTTAGGAAGATTATTAATATCTTTCATAGCAAAACCTAATAATCTTAACCCCTTACTAGACATAGTGACACAGTACTCTTTAATTTTATCCTTATCTTCACTAGTAAGTTTAACTAACTTATCATCAATACTAGCATAACTACATACATCTATTAACTCTTCAGGAGCACCTTTACAATAAACTAAATATCCCTTTTCATCTTTAATGACAGCACTCATTCTTTTTCTAACAGAGTCAAAGGCTTGTTCATATAAAACTTCATTACTTTTTATATCTTTAATATCATAACCATTATTTTTAGCATAAGTTAATAAGCATCCTTCTGTAGGGTCACCTATTACTTTATCCTTATCAATATAAGCATTATTACATAAACAAGCACACTTTATTAAGTCATCATTAAAAGTATTAAGATCATTTTTATTAATAATATCACTATATAAAGTACTTTTTACAACTGTCATTTTATTTAAAGTAAGAGTACCAGTCTTATCAGAACAAATAACAGTAGCACTACCTAAAGCTTCAACAGCAGGAAGTTTCTTTACTAAAGCATTTTTCTTAGCCATACGAGATACACCTAAAGCCATTACAATAGTTGCAGTAGCAGGTAATCCTTCTGGTATTACAGAGATTGCTAAAGATATAGAAACCATTAATAAAGAGATAAAGTCTTTACCATAAATAAGCCCTATTATAAATATAAGAATAGCGACTAAAATACCAATAATACTTAAAACTTCTCCTACTTTATTAAGTTTTCTTTTTAATGGAGTATCTAGACTATCAGTATCTTCTAACATTGTTGCAATAGAACCTACTTCTGTATTAGAAGATGTTCCAACTACAACTCCAATAGCAGTACCATAAGAAATAATAGTTGATGAATAAACCATATTAACTCTATCTGCTAAAGTAGTATTCTTATCTAATATTAAACTAGCATCTTTTTCTACAGGAACACTTTCTCCTGTAAGAGATGATTCATCTACTTTTAAACCATTCTCTTCTATTAATCTAATATCTGCAGGTACAATATTACCATCTTCTAGATAAACAATATCTCCAATAACTACCTCTTTAGTTAAAATATTTTTCTTCTTACCATCTCTTATAACTGTAGTATGAGGAGCATTCAAATTTCTTAAAGCAATAATAGCATTCATTGCTTTCTTCTCTTGAATTATACTAATTAAAGAATTTATAAAGATAATTGTTAATATAACTACCCCTTCTGCTAATTCTCCTAGTATAAAAGAAAGAATTGATGCCAGTAAAAGTATTAAAATCATCTTATCTTTAAGCCCATCTATAACCATTTCTAATATAGTTTTAGGCTTCTTAGCTTCTATTTCATTAAAACCATACTCATCTAATCTTTTAGTTACTTCTTTTTCATTTAATCCATCTTTTTTACTACTTAACTCTTCTAAAATATCATTACTACTTTTAGTATAAGCATCTTTCAATTTTATCTATCTCCTATCTTAGAAAGTATTGTACCAAAAAGAAATAGAAATTACTACTTATTTAGTAATTTCTATTACTTTATTTAACACATCTTTATACTTATCGTAGGCATTCTCGTGTTTTTGAACTAAGAAATCATATATACTAACCAGTTTACTTTCCTTTACATTTTTATTATCTTTAGTAGTAATTATTTCAGCTTCTATTTCTCCTTTACCATTTTTAAAGAGATCTAAAGCATCTTTTGCATTTACTTTAACAACACCTAATACTTCATTAGGATCAAATTTAAAACTATCTAAATCTCCTTCAAACAAATCAACATAAACATTCGCTTTCGCTCTATCTTTAATAAGAGTACCATTTTTCATTTTATCCATACGCCATGGAACAATATCTACAAGTGTTGCATCACTACTATCTATATCAAGACCTATCTCCTCATTTATTTCTCTTCTAAAGGCATCTTTAATAGTCTCACCTTTTAAAACATGTCCTGATGCTGTCGTATAAAATTTATGACTACTACTTCTTATTTGAAAGTAAACACTACCATCCATCTCATATAACCAACAATGAACAGTATTATGTCAAAGTCCTTCTTTATGAACTTCATCCCTACTTTTATATCCTAAATAATTTCCATCTTCATCATAATAATCTAAATATTCCATATTATCACAACCTTACGAATTAATTTTAGCATATTTATGTCTCGTTTTAAAGTGCTTAATCATGGAATTTGCTTTAATTAAACCAACAATTACAAGAAAAGGTATAACTATTGTATAGAAAATAATTGTTAAACTAACCCCTATTATTAAAAATATAATATCTTTTAGTCTTTGCTTCATTATCTATCACCTATCTAGATAATAGCATAATATTAAAGCTTATTTCATTACATTTTTGTTAGAAAAGAAAAAGCATTGCCTAAACAATGCTTAAATATTATTAATTATGAAGTCTTCTGTAAGTTAATGCAACACCTGCAAAACCAACAATAGTTAATCCTAAGAATAAAGCGATTCCATCACTAGTTTCTGGATTTTCTACATTTTCAGTAGATGTACCTTCTTCAGTAGTAGTATCTTCTTCTGGTGTTACAGGAACTTCTGGGAAGTCTTTAATTTGTTCACTTATAACTGTATAAGCATAAGAAAACTCTTGTAAACCAACATTATCTGATGTAGATTCATAACTCTTATCTTCAGCTTCTATTAATGAGAATTGAATATATTCTGAACTCATATTACCTACAACAATGTTATCAACTATATCAAATGCTGAATAAACAACACCTGGAGCATATAGTTTAATTGTATGATCATTAATATTAGAACCACTATTTCCGTACATTGCTAATTTACCAAATACTAGTAATTCACCATCTCCTTGATAAATATTTGCACGGTCACGTAATTCCATAGTTCCTGCTTCACTAACATTTACAGTACCATTATTAACTAATACACTATTAGCACCACTTGGCATCGCTAGTCTTCCATTAACATATAATTGTGCACCTTCATTTACGGTTAAATTAATTGGAATTATAACATCAGGATATACTGATGAAAGATCAGCTTGAACAATGAATCTTTTATCAGGATTAACAACGGTAATTCCATCTACTGTAAAGTTAACCATATCATCAGTAATAACAGTCATTCCAGGAGTGCCACCATCATTATAAGTAATAGTTAAAGTACCTGATGTAACATTTAGACGTCCATTACGACCAACCCATTCTTCATCACCATAAGTTAAAGTATCACCAACGTTTATTTCTAATGGATTACCTGCCATAAGATTAGACATTTCGTCCATTAAGTTATATTCTTGAGCGTTAACGTTGACTACTCCAAGTGCCATTACCATAACAAATGTAAATGATAATGTAAATAAACCTTTCTTTAAGTTTTTCACTTCTTTCTCTCCTTCCTTATTTGATAGATAGCTATTTACCCTATCTTCACTATAAGCATACTAGATATTTAGTGTTAGGTCAATATCAAAAAAGATATATTTTTCTACTTATCTCGACTCTTTCTTAATTAATTTAGCATGCATAACTACTCTATTTCCAAAATTATCTTTACATGTCGATAGAGTTAATATTTTATCATTTGTATTAACTTCTGCAGAAAACTCTACTTCACTTCTAATTTTCATAGTATTTAGAAACTCCCCATAAGCTTCAGTACTATTAAAACTAGGAGTTATATAATAACTTTCTTTAGGAATTGTATAAACACTAAATACTTGCCACATAGTGTTTTCTGTAGGAGTAGAAAGTCTTATAATATGATTGTTTTTATTTGTATACCAGGAGCTTTCTAAAATATTTTTTAAACTTCCAAACATAGATCCTGTCAATCTACTATGGGCATAAAGAATAGTATTTTGATTAAAATTAACCGCATCATTTCGATAGTCCATAAAAACCCATCCTGCTTCATTTTTAGTTTTATCAAAAGCATGAGTTAAATAATAACTATTATCAGTAGTTTGCACTATAGGATAATTAATGTTTGTTCCCTTTACCTCTATCCAACCTACTGTATCAGGATTTTTCTTAAGCAGTTCATTAAAATCAACTTCTAAAAGATTAATTTTTATATAATCCCAATAATCATTAGAAATATCTTCTGGTGGATTAACATTTTCTGTATTATTATTATCTTTTTTTTCTTTTACTTTAGTATTTTTTAATACATCATCAGATATATTATCTACTTCTTTATTGTCGTTATACCAAGAATATACTTCATATGCTGAAAATGAAAAAATACTAAGGAAGAAAATAAGAAATACAACAATAACCCATTTTCTAAATCTAAGTTTTTTCTTTCTTCTTTTATTTTGTTGATAAACTACTCTGGACTCCATATCATCACCTTAATCAATTATATACCAAAAAAGATTAGAAAAAAAGCCCTTTTAGGCTTTCTCATAATCACATTTACTGCATTTTATTTTATTATCTTTTTCTATCAACATTTCCCCACAGTTTGGACATTTTTCTCCAGTAGGCTTATCCCAATAAGCTTCTTTACATTTAGGAAAGTTACTACAACCATAGAATATTTTACCACGTCTTGTTTTTCTTTCTAAGATTTTACCATCACATTTAAGACAATTGCATACTTCAACCACTTGTTTCTCTTCCTTTTTTATGTATTTACATTCTGGATAATTAGAACAAGCGACAAACTCTCCATAACGACCAGTTCTTTTAACTAAAGGACTACCACACTCTGGACACATTTCTCCTGTCTCTTCCGCTTCCTTTTTCTCCATATCACTAAATGCTTTCTTAACCCGAGGTTCAAAGATATCATAAAACTCTTTTAAGACTTCATTCCAAACTAAATTACCATCGGCAATTTTATCAAGTTCTTCTTCCATATTTTTAGTGTATTCTACATTTATTATATCACTAAAGAACTCTTGCAGTTTATCAGTTGTCTCTATTCCAATTTCAGTTGGTACAAACTTTTTATCTTCTACTTTTACATAACCTCGTTCTTTAATAGTATCAATAGTCTTAGCATAAGTAGAAGGACGTCCTATTCCTAAGTCTTCCATTTCTTTAATAAGCTTAGCTTCTGTATATCTTGCAGGTGGTTTAGTAAAGTGTTGTTCAGATAAAATGTCACTAGCTTTATAATCTTTCCCTTCTATAAGTTCAGGAATAATTTTATCTTCATTCTTCTCATAGTCACTATATACTTTTAAATAACCATCAAAGTTTAAGATACTTCCAGTTGCTTTAAACTTATAATCATTGTTATTAAATATCAATGTTGTTTGATCCATAATAGCATCAGCCATAAGAGATGCTAAGGCTCTTTTATAGATTAAACTATATAGTTTAAACTCATCATTAGATAGATATTGTTTTACTTTTAAAGGTTCTCTTAATATACTAGTAGGTCTAATACCTTCATGAGCATCTTGAACATTATCTGTTTTCTTAGCATGTTTAGTATAACCAATATACTTTTTACCAAAGTTCTCTTCTATATAATGAAATGCACTACCTACAAACTCATCAGAAAGTCTAATAGAGTCAGTTCTCATATAAGTAATAAGACCAACTATCTCATCTCCTAAGTCAATTCCTTCATATAACTTTTGAGCGATAGACATAGTCTTTTTAGCCGTAAAGCCTAACTTAGTAGATGCTTCTTGCTGTAGAGTTGAAGTTATAAAAGGAGCACGACTAGCTTTTTTTCTTTTCTTTTTTTCTATACTACTTAAGTTATAATCATCTCCTAAAGACTCTAATACCTTATTAGCATCAACTTCATTATGAAGTTTAATATCTTCATCTTTATATTTAAAAAGATTCGCTTCTGTATCTTCGATGATAGCAGTTATTGTAAAGTACTCTTCTGGAACAAAAGCTTCTATTTCACGTTCTCTATCAACAATAAGTTTTAAAGCAACACTTTGCACACGTCCTGCACTTTTCGCTTTTATTTTAGACTGTAATAACTTAGATAATCTAAAACCAATTATTCTATCAAGTATTCTTCTAGTCTCTTGACTCTTAACTAAGTTATCATCTATTTTAGTAGGATGTTTAATCGCATCAAGTACTTTATCTTTAGTTATTTCATGAAATAATACTCTATCATAATCTTTATCTTTAATATTTAAAGCTTCTTTTAAATGCCAAGAAATCGCTTCTCCCTCACGATCAGGGTCGGTTGCAAGTATAACATGGCTAGCATCTTTAACGCACTTTTTTAACTCGGTAATTATCTTTTTCTTTCCCTTTAATGGTATATAATTAGGCTTAAAACCATTTTCTATATCAACACCAAGACCTAAATGTCCTGTAGTTGCTAAATCTCTAATATGTCCTTGGCTTGCTACTACTTTATAATCATTACCTAAGTATTTTTCAATAGTTTTACTTTTACTAGGACTTTCCACTATAACTAAGTTTTTAGACATCTAATCCCTTCTTTCATACAAATTTATACATGAGAATCATTACTTTGTCAACTCTAAATATTCACTAACAGGTCCGTAACTTCTTCTATGTTCATCTATTATTCCATATTTTTTAATGGCTTCTATGTGTTTCTTAGTAGGATAACCTTTATTATTTTTAAAGTCATACATAGGGTATTTACTATCTAGTTCATCTAACATTCTATCTCTTGTTACTTTAGCAATTACGGAAGCAGCAGATATTGTAATACTCTTTAAATCTCCTTTAATAATAGAAGTACTTGGAATATCTATATCTAGCCTCATCGCATCTATTAAGACATGTTCTATCTTACAAGAACAATTATTAATCGCTTCCTTCATTGCCATCTTTGTCGCTTCATAAATATTAACTTCATCTATTTTTCTCTCGCTTATAATACCAACACCTACTCCTAAAGCTTGCTTCATAATCTCATCATAAAAATACTCTCTTTTCTTTTCACTAAGTTTTTTAGAATCAGTTAAGCCATCTAAATTAAATTGTTCTGGTAAAACAACACAAGCGGCGACAACAGGACCTACTAAAGGACCTCTTCCTACTTCATCAACCCCAGCGATAAAGTTTATTCCTTCTTTTCTTAATTTTCTTTCAAAATAATAATTATCTTTAAGACATACTTTTAGTTCTAAGTCTTTTATTAACTTTTTATCTTTAGGTCTATTTAATCTTTTCTTTATTTCTAAACACTCTTCTAATGATAAGAATCTATAACTATTAATTAAAACTATATCTTGATATTCATATAAATTATCACTTATCTCAAAACAATCTTTATATTTTATTTCTACACCAAAAGCTCCTATTCTAGTAGGCCAATCTAACTCATCATAAAACTCTTTAGAACAAGTTAAGCCTATATCATCTATTTCTTCTATAATATCTTGAACTACTAAACTCGCTCCACTAATTACTATATACTTATCTTTAGGTAAATCTAATTTTTCTAGCTCTTTAAATATCTCTAACTTATTCATAAACTACATCCTTTACTATAATTCCTATCCCTATATATTATTTACACTATAATAAAATATTTTCGCATGATTTGTAATATATTGATAATTTTCTTTATTTTTTCTATTTTTCTCTAAAAAACTTATTACTATAGATATATCATCAGCATCTTCCATCTTTACCATTACTTCTTTACCTATACTTAACTGTTCTGCCATTATCTTCTCATTTAACATACTAGGTATAAAGATATAAAAATCTACATCTATATAACTACCACTATCTTCACTTAGTACTACCCCATTTTTTCTATTAGTAAACACTCTAATAATTTGATATAAAAGATTATAACTACTACTACATACATAAATATCTAAATTAGGAAATCTATCTGTTACTTTCTTTACCTCTTCTGTATAACTTAAATTATTAGAAACTATTTTTTGATAATCTTCTATAAGTAACGCTTCATTTAAAGGTAATAAATTAATAATAATTTTCCCTTTAAAGTTATTTAACATATTAAGAGCGTCATCTAATGTTAAAATATCATAATAAGTTAATTCTTCCAAATTACTATTTTGTATTGTATTAATAGTTATTTTATTTGTAGTTACAGGAGAAAATACCAATACTTGCTTATCCCTAGTCATAACTATATCTAACATAACACCAGTCAAACCTTCTAAACTATTAACAGACTCAATAAAGGTTTTATTATTATACAAATTACTTTTATGAGCGATAATCTTCATAATAAAAACCATCCTTTCTTCTATAGAATATGTAGAAAGGATAGTTTTTTTAACTTAATTTCGCTTTTATTTTACTAGATACTTCCTTCATATCACATCTTCCTTTTACTTTAGGAGTAACTACTTTCATTACTTTACCCATATCTTTTATAGAAGATGCTTCTGTCTCTTTAAAGGCCTTATCTATTATTTTATCTACTTCTTCCTCTGTTAATGGTTCTGGCAGATATTCTTTAATAATAGCGATTTCTTTATCTAAACCTTCTACTAAATCAGTTCTACCTGCCCTACTAAACTCTAATCTAGATTCTTCTCTTGTTTTTAACTCTTTCGCAAGAACATCTATAACTACTTCATCTGTTATTTCTATTTTCTTATCAATACGTTCTTTATCAATAGAACCCTTAATCATTCTAATAACAGAAAGTTTAAACTTATCTTGCTCTTTCATCGCTTTTACCATATCACTTTTAATTTTATCAAACATAAACTAGTCCTCCTTACTTGTAACTATTTCTTTTCCTGTTAGATAATAATTATCACCATCTTTAGTAAATGTAAAATTATAAGTATCTTTAACTGTTCCAAATACTCCATCTAGAACTTCTACTGTTAGAGTAATATTTTCATCATCATCTAAAGTAGCGTCACTCAATTTCATATTAATTGGATCTACACTAACTTCTTCATCTTTAGTATATATAGCATAACCATCCATCTCCTCATCATAAAAAGCATAATGATTAGCATCTGTCTCAAATGATGTTGATGTTATTGTAATATTAGGTCCATATATATCTTTAACTGACTTCTCTATTTCCTTACTAGGAACAAAGTCAACAATTCCTTCACAACTATAACCATTAGTATCATCAGTAGTATTAACTACATCACAGTTAATAGACTCATTCACTTCCATATTTTTATAACCATAATATAACATAATTTTAGGACTTAGAACATCTAAGGAATCAATATCATTATAGGCAATCTTTTCATATAAAGCTTTAACTTCTTTATCTTTAACAGAAATACTATTACCATCTTTTAGTCCTATTTTTTTATATGCTAAAATACCTGCACCAATTAATATTTCTATAACAATAATTATAATTACAACTTTTATCCAAGTGTTATTTTTCTTCAAAATAATCCCTCCTATATCTTTTTCTTCTTAATAAAGAACTTAGTATTATAAAATAAGAATATAGCCATTATCACAATGTATGCCCAAGCGATAATCGTATAAAGAATTCCATCTGTATAATTAGATACAATCGCTAAAATACTTTCAGGAATATAATTATCAATAACTGCAGAAAGGTCAGGAAGCCCAATATTATTTTTAATAAATGTTAATATTCTTAAAAAGATATCTACAATTCCTATAAAATAAACAAAACTGGAAAATCTCCTAAAATACATTATTACTACTAATATTAAAACAACTAATACCACTAAATCAATATACATAACCACAACTCCTTATTTTTCCATAAAATATAAATTATACTGTTTTTCTCTACCCAAAGTAGTTTCATCTCCATGACCTGGATATAGAGCAATGGAATCATCATAAGTTTTAATTTTTTCAATAGATTTGTCCATCTCTTCACTACTTCCTGTAGGAAGGTCACATCTACCAACAGTATCTCTAAAGATAAAATCTCCTACAAACATTGCATTATCATCTTTAAAGTAAAATGTTACTGAATCACTACTATGACCTGGAGTCATTATAGGAATAAATTTAAATGTTCCAACTTCAACTTCTTTCATATCATTAAGATTACTTTTCTTAAATATTTTTAATCTTCTATTAGAATTCAAGAAATCTCTCAACGCTCCAATATGATCAAAATGAGCATGAGTAACTAAAACTCCTATAATTTTATCTTCACCAACTAATTCTTTAATAGCTTTACTATCACTACCAGGATCTACAATTAAGCATGTTCCATCTTTACTTAATACATAACAATTCTCTTCTAATGCCCCTGTTACTATCTTTTTAATCTCCATATATAATCTCCTATCTACATACTATATGATAGAAAAAATTAGCTTAAACGTCAAGCGAAAATATGATTTTATTTATTATATGTTACGAAACTTTCCTATCATACAAAAAAAGAACTTAGACAAGCTCTTTTATTCATAGTTATCTGCTTTAACTTCCATAAAACTTTGTGGATGGTTACATACTGGACATACATCAAGAGCATCTTTACCAACATATACATGTCCACAATTACGACAAATCCAAATCTTGTCTCCATCTTTATGGAATACTCTATTATCTTTAACATTCTTAAGAAGTGTTAAGTATCTTTCTTCATGTTCTTTCTCAATCTTTGCTACACTCTCAAATAGGAATGCTAAACGATCAAATCCTTCTTCTCTAGCAGTCTCAGCAAAGCCTTTATACATATCAGTCCACTCATAGTTTTCACCAGCAGCAGCGTCTTCTAAGTTAATCATAGTATCAGGAATATCTCCACCATGTAATTCTTTAAACCATAGTTTAGCATGTTCCTTTTCATTATTAGCAGTTTCTTCAAAAATAGCTGCTATTTGTTCATAACCATCTTTACGAGCTTTACTTGCGTAATATGTATATTTATTACGAGCTTGACTTTCTCCAGCAAAAGCTGTCATTAAGTTTTGTTCAGTTTTTGAACCTTTTAATTCCATATTTAATACCTTCCTTCTATAATTTATTTATATTAAAGAGATAAATCTCTTAATATACTACTTCTATCTTTAAACTTAGTATGAATAAGCTTAAGTGCTTTAGGACTATTAGGATAATCTAAATATGTTTTATAAATATTTATAACATCAGGATTTTTATAACAAAACCTAATACTATTATTTTTATCATCTTCTTCTAAAGATTCGGCCCTTTTTTTATTTATTTCATCCATCTTACTAATAGTATTTAGTACTTGTCCTCCACCTGATACACATCCTAAAGGACAATTCATAACTTCTATAAAGTCATAACTATCTAAGTCTTTAAGTACTTCTTCAACACTCTTCATACCTTGGATACTTGCAACTCTTAATTTATATGTTCCAATATTAATCATTGCCTTATTTATTGTACCACATTTTTTATTTTCTTCAAGAGCTAAAGAATCTATAATTTTATCTTTTCCTGTTATTATATAGTTAGCGCATCTAAGAACTGACTCTAATACTCCCCCACTTCTACCAAAGATAAGTCCTGCTCCACTTCCTTTTGATAAAAGAGAATCAAACTCTTTAGGTTTTACCTTTTTTATATCAATATTTGATTCTTTTAAAAGTAAGACTAATTCGCTAGTTGTAAGACATATATCCATACCCAGTTCTGTTCTTTTTATTTCATATTTTTTTGCAGTGCAAGGTGCTACTACAACATTAACTATTTTTTCTTTTGGTATATTCATCATTTTTAAAAAGTAAGTATTAATAACAGAACTTTGTATCCCTATAGGACTCTTAACAGTAGATAGATGACTTAATTTATCAGGATGATATATTTCTAAATATTTAACCCATGATGGACAACATGAGGTAAATATAGGTAAAGTTTTCTTATTTTTTAGTCTATCAACTAACTCATACGCTTCTTCCATAACCGTCATATCTGCACCGAAGGTTACATCAAAGACATAGTCAAAACCTACTTCTTTTAAGGCTCCAACTAACTCTTTTTCAAGAAATATACCTGGTTCTAGTCCAAAACCTTCACCGATTGATGTTCTAACTGCAGGTGCTACTGATATAGTTACTAGTTTTTCAGTGTCATGCAAATAATCTAAGACCCTCTTATAATCATATTTAGGAACTAAGGCCCCAACAGGACAATTTAAAATACACTGCCCACAGTTTATACACACTGCTTCCTTACATTTTTCATCATAGCTAATTCCTACAACATCTCTACAGATAGTCTTACATCTACCACAATCAATACATCTTTCTTTAACTCTTTTAATACTAGAATTATCTTCATCAATCCTAACTGCCTTACTTAATTCCATAACTACTCTTTCCTTTACAACTATCATATATGCCTTCAAATACTAAGTTAATTGTTCTAACATCTTTTAAATTAGAAGCTGATAACATATTATCAATTATGGTTTTATCTAGAAGTACATCAGTAATTTTATTACACTTAAGACAGTAAAAGTGATAATGGTCTTTTCTATAATTATAGCGAATGCCATCAGGATGTTCTACTCTTTTAATTATATCATCACTAACTAGACTCTTAACTATTCTATATAGTCGCTTGTCCTATATTTTTATCCTTTAATAGGTCACACAACTTTTTATATAGTTATTCTTCAACACTTCTATTATCTCTTATCTTTGTATTGTATTTCTTTTCATATCTATACCTTATTAATAATTATTATCAATTAAATTGTAATAAAATTAAATCCTTAAGTCAACGAAAAAGAACTAAATATTACTATTTAATTCCTATATATTTTCTTTTAAACTCTTCTAAGTCTTTAAAATATTTATTCTTAAAATCAATATCATTATTAACAAGGCCTAATTCTTTACTCTTTTTTATTTTATATAAATATCTAAGCCTCATCAACGCTTCTTTTTCACTTTTCATAATATTACGAATACTTAACTATATTCTTTAACCTCCTAATTACTTTCTTTTCAATTCTTGATATATAAGACTGACTAATACCAAGTAGTTCTGCTACTTCTTTTTGAGTTAGTTCATTGTGTCCCATAAGACCATATCTTAGTATAATAATATCTCTATCTCTTGGATTAAGTCGCATAACTTCATCTAACATTAATTTTTTATCAGTTTCTTCTTCAATTCCTTTTGTTACAATATCAGCATCAGTTCCTAAAATATCTTCAAGATGTAATTCATTTCCTTCTGCATCAAAGCTCAACGATGCATCTATACTAACTTCTGTCTTTGATTTTTTAATTTTTCTTAAATACATAAGTATCTCATTATCTATACAACGTGATGCATAAGTTGCAAGTTTTATATTTTTATCAGGTTTAAAAGTATTTATTCCCTTTATAAGACCAATTGTACCAATACTAACTAAATCTTCTAAATCAACTTTTGTATTTTCATACTTCTTAGCAAGAAATACTACTAATCTTAAATTATGTTCAATTAAAACATCTCTAGCATGAATATCTCCATCCATAGCCATAACAAGATAGGCTTCTTCATCTTCTCTAGATAATGGTTCTGGTAAGATATCACTACTACCTACATAAAATATTTCGCAAGACTTATCAAGCAAAAATGCTACTAAATAAAGTAAACTAATCATTTTAATTCCTCCTCTATTATATTAGGAAGTATACAACTAGCTCCCTTAATCTCTATATTTTTAGGGCTAACTCCTAATAAGTACTTTTTTTTAATTAAATTATCATCTATTATTAACTCCTCTATTTCTATACATCTAAGTAAACTATTAGAATCTACAGTTTTAAATGGTACTAAAATAGATTCTTCTAAACTGAGATTTATTTCACTAGAATTTATTATAATAATTCCACGTCTTTTATAAGGGTCTTTAATATTATTACCTGTATCTAAATATCCTAACGTATCAATAGAACCTTTCTTACATTTAATAGATACTCTATGTAGTAATTCTCTTTTCCTCTTCTCTTCTACTATCATTTTATGATATAAGTAAAAGATAATAGGACTACTAATTAAAATAATTATTAAATTTAAACTTGTTCCATCATGAATAAAGATAAAACCTTTTTGTTTATAACTAAATTGATTATTTAAAAAATAAATAAGTCCCCCTAAAATAATACTATTTCCATAAAGACTCTTTAAAAGAGTAAAAAGTAGTTCTTTAGATGTTATTTTAAAGCCTACAAAGATCATAATAATACTTATTACTACTTTAAAAAGAAATAAAGAAAAATTATTTAAGGGTAGGAATAAAAGAAATGTGCTAAGACTTCCCAATAAGGAAGAAATAAGTAATCTTATTTTTTTAGAAAAGATTTTACACTCTATACTAACTGTCATTAAAAGGAGTAAATCAAACATGAAATTAATAAAGAATATTAGATCTAAATACACTTTCATTCCTACCACCGTTTTAAGTATATAAAAAAGAAAACGAATAATTTGTCGTTTCTTATTATTTTAACTTCATTTATCTTGTATGAGTTATTAGAATATTTTTAAGGATTGGTAAGAAAACTATCCTCTACTTTTCAGTTCTTGCTTCATTAAGTAATGTATCAAGTGTTACTAAAGTAAAACCCCTTTGTTTAATATAATTAATTAACACTTTTAACTCTTTTACATTTTCTTCTGTTAATTTAACACTTATAATACTACCACTTCTAAGATTACCTTTAGCATCACTATAAATATTACTATCAAGTCTTAAAGTAGGTATAATAGTATGCATAGATAACTTACTACATAGATTTAATACCTCTTCATTATCATAGGTTGCATAACAATATTTAGGTGTAGTACTAGTAAGTGTTTTTATCTTATCAATAGATGCTTTAAATAAAAGTTCATCATATGTTTTATCATAACTGAGTACTTCTACTTCATTGCCATTTCCCATAGCTTGGCTTACAAACGATGTATTATTATCAGTAAATTTACCATCTATAAAAAATGTTCCCACTGCATTCATTTCTTTTAAAATATCCAATAAATTATCAGTATAACTACTATCATCGACTGTAAAGACTAATGCTATGTTAGTACTAATTCCATTACCACTACTTATGTATTTGTCATAATAATCATCTATCGATATAGTAGGTTCTACTTCTTCAAACACTAATAGAGCCTCATTATAACTACCATAACCTTTCATCTTATTAAAACTAGTCTCTAAATCTATAATAAGACCATTATATCCAGGTATTAAGTAATCTCCTTCTACTTTAGCATTAATCGCATCTTCCTCCCTACTCTTTCCCTTATCTTTTATCTCTTTCATAATGGGATCGTTAGACTCTAATAAAATAATCGCTTTCTCTGTATAATAAAAAGAAAAAAGAACAAGTAATATGACAAATATCACTTCTATAACCTTTTTAATAAGAACCACCTCTATAAAATTTTATTATAGATGAAGATAAATTATTCTAAGGATATAGAGCAAAATAAGCATCACTTGCTCTTTTACTAATTCTTCTAGTAACTAGAGTTGAATAACTGTTTCTAGGATTTTCCCAAGTTGAATGAGGACTTGTTACTGTTATAGACATTTTAGGACTATTTGTTGGAGCATAACCTACAAAGGCAGTTGAAACTGTATCAGTATCATTAACTCTATCACCATCTGTATCTTTAGCACTTTGACTTGTTCCTGTTTTACCTGATGGATCATGAGAATCATCTATATAACCTACTCCTAGTCCATAACTTTTATTCATAACAGCATAAAAACCTTCTTTAACTCTATTTAAATATTCAGGAGTTGTATTAACTGTATTTAAGACGTTAACATCAAAAGTATATATTACATCTCCCAAACTTTCATCATCAGTAGAAGCATGAACTTCTTTTAATAGATGAGGTTGTAATCTACTACCACCGTTTGCAAAAGTTGAAATATACTGTGATAACTGGATAGCAGTATATGTATCATACTGTCCCATTACAAAGTCAAGTAATAGTCCTGGAGCTTTATTACTACTAGTATATCCTAAAGATTCTACTGGTAAGTCTATTTCTGTTTCAACACCAAGTCCAAACTCTTTAAAAGTATTTCTATAAATATCAAATGCTTCTTCATTAATTACTAATGGCTTATTATATTGATAAGTTGCCCCTGCTACTTTCATCGCTGTTTTAAACTGATAAACATTACTAGATAAAGCTAGCGCATCTATATCATTAATTCTACCTAGTGTTCTCCAAGAACATTTCTGTGGAGTACCTGCTATTTTAACACATTCATCAACTTGATAATCTCCTGGTTTTATCGCTCCTTGATTATATCCTACTAACATACTTGCCCCCTTAACAACAGAACCACTTGTCATAGGATCAGTCATAATACCTGTAGTACAGTCTATAGTTTTATATCCTCCATTTCCATCACTAATTACTTCCCGTCCTGCCATGGCAAGTATCTCTCCTGTATTTGGATCCCCAATAACAGCATAACTCCTATCATAATACTCTGTATTAGGTTGTCCTTTAGTAGCAAGTATTTCTTCATTTAATATCGCTTCTAATTGTTGTTGTAACTCTATATCAATAGTAAGTACTATATCATTACCTCTTTTTCCTTCGGAAACAAGTTCTAACTCATGAGAATTAATTGTCTTATAAATAGCTTTCTTGCCTTTCAAATACTCTTCATATTGTTCTTCTAAATAACTAGTACCAACTATATCATTTAAAGAATATCCTTTAGCAAGATATTCATCTTTCTCTTCACTAGGAATAGTACCAACATTACCTAAAATAGTCCTAAAAGTATCTCCATAGTTATAGACTCTCTCCCAATCTAGCTTTGTATTAAATCCCGGCAAATCCTCATTATTCTCTGCTATATAAGCATATTCTTCATCTGTTACATCTTCATTTTTAATAACTTTATCATCATAAGAATATCCTTTATTCATCAAATAATATAAGTAGCTAGCCTTATTATCTTCTTCAGTAAAGGTATTTAACTCTTCATCAGTCACTCTTTCTATTTTAAGTTCATATATATCATTACTATCTAATTTTCTTTGTTCATACTTCTCCCATTCTTCATCTGTTATTCTCTCATCCATATCATCACTATTTTTAGCGACAAAGAATTCTCTTTTATTTCTATCAGTTACTTTATCATAATCTAGACTAAGATGTTTAGAAACAATATAGGCAAGTTCTATTTCTTCTTTAGTTCCTCTACTCTTATCTTTATTATAATAAATAGTCTTAACAGCTTTATTATCTACTATTACTTTTCCATTACGATCAAGTATTCTACCTCTAGGAGAACTAGGTCCTTCAACAGTTTGAGTAGCAAGTGTTGTAAGTTCTTCTTCATAATATGCTTCTTTTCTTAACATAACCTCATAAAGACGAAGGGTAATTACTAAAAATAAAACTACTAAAATACCACCTAGAAAAATAAATCTTTTCTTATATGTTGAATTATTAACAGTATATTTCCTTTCTCTTCTATTAATATTTTTCTTATTAACTTTCTGTTTTATTCTCAAACTACAACACCTTCTTTCCTTACTAGTTTATCACATAATTTTAGTTTTACTACATATAAATTAAATAAAGGAGAAAAAAATGATAGAAAGAATAATTAAAAATAATATTAAAATATTAAATCCTCATTTAGTAATGGGATACTTAGAAAGCAAAAATATTTATCCAACAGAAGATGAAGCGATTGTTATCTGTAATTTTTTAAAGGAAAACTATAATATTTTATTAAAAGACAGTAGTATTCTATTCAATTTAAAAGGAAACATTAGAGATGATATATATAATGAAGTGTCAAAAACTATATTAAATTTAAAGAATACCTATCTTTAATGAATGAAAATATGATATAATCCTATCATAGGAGTGATAGGATATGAATAAAAAAGGGTTTACTTTAATTGAATTACTTGTAACGATTGTAATTATGGCTTTAATTCTTATTATGGTTGTACCATCTATAACAGCTCTACAAAATAATAATAAAGATAAACCTTATGAGTATTATGCTGATAGTTTAATAGAAGCTGCTAAAATATTTGTTGATAAGGAAGGAGAAGATATTAATTCGATTGGAGCCAAAAATTTTATTGGTTGTGTAGATATTACTTATCAAGATCTTTTAGATTCTGATTTAATTAAACCTTTTAGTGATGAAAATATTGATTGTAGCAATGCTACTGTTAGATATACTAAAAGCAAAAAATCTAGTAGTTATAATTATGATATGACTTGTACTGATACTACTACTAATGAAGTTGTGTACGTTCATAAAGAAATAGATAATAAAGCTTGTTCTGTTATCGATACAGATGATAAGACCCCTCCAACTTGTGGGGAAGTAACAGGGGACAGTACAGAATGGACCAAAGATGATAGGACAATTACCATTAATTGTAGTGATGATAGAAGCGGTTGTGAAAGTGTAACAAAAACATTTGATTCTACTACAAAAATTGGTTATATAGATATTAAGGATGGTAATAATAATACTACTAGCTGTCCTGTAGATGTTTATATAGATAAAACGCCTCCTGTATGCTCTAATAGTGGTGGCAGTGATAATTGGACTAGAAATTCTGTTACAATATTAGGAACTTGTACAGACTCTCAAAGTGGCTGTCAAACTCCTTCTGTTAGTAAACTTTATGATTCTGAAGGTGAATATTTAAAACAATCACCAGGAGTTATAACAGATAATGTTGGTAATACAACAACTTGTCCGTCTGATCAAACTGTACGGATTGACAGGAGTGTTGCAACTCCTTATATTCTTAAAGTAACAAATGAAAGAGCTCCTATGGTTTGTGATCATACTTTTGAAGAAATGAAAGCTGGTGTTTATGGACCTATACATTGTACACTTTATGCTTATGATCCTCCTATAGGTTTCTCTCAGCATTTTAATCATGATGATAAAAACGGCAGTGGTATTAATGCTGAACTTTCATACTTTCAAGCTTATGGTCCTTCTTGTAGAAATCCTAGTAGTCCTGGAACATTCCCTTGGGGTCAATGGAATACAAATGCTTGGGGAAATTATGGAATATCTCATTGTTCTTCTGCTGAATATTATCTTAGATATCGTGATAATGTTGGAAACCTTAGTGATACGCTTTATCTTCATATATACTATGGAAATTAATTATATAACCCAAAAAGGAATAAGTAAAAGCTTATTCCTTTTAGTATAAATAATATTTATTTAAGAACAAATCATTAAATATGAGTGTTCTTTTTAATCAAAGCTATTTCTTCTTTATATGGAGCAACTCCATCTATATATGGTGTTTCTAGTATTTTAGGAACATCTTTTAATATAGGATTATTTATAACTTTTATTAAAGTATCTAGACCTATTGTACCTTTACCTATATTTTCATGCCTATCTTTATGAGATGATAAAGTATTTTTACTATCATTTATATGTATACATTTAATTTTATCTATTCCAATAAGTTTATCAAATTCATCAAGTACATCATCAAAGTTATTTAAATCATATCCAGCATCATTTAAATGACAGGTATCTAGACAAATACCAATTCTTTCTTTTTTAGAAACTCCATCTATAATTCTTTTTAACTCCTCAAAAGTTCTACCTACTTCACTACCCTTACCTGCCATAGTTTCTAATAGAATCATAACATTACTATCATCTTTTGATAAAACAAGATTAAGTGCTTTAACAATATTAGAAATACCCTCATCTACCCCTAATCCCACATGAGAACCTGGATGTAAGACAAGATATTTCATTCCAAATGTATTAACACGTTTTAATTCTTCACTTAAAAAGTTACAGGAGAAGTTAAATTTACTTTCATCACTATTTGCTAAATTAATGATATATGGAGCATGAACTATTACGTTATCTTTATTTATATTGTTTTCTTCCATAAGTTTATAGGCTTCTTTAACATTGTCTAAATCTATACTACTTCTAACAGTATTTTGAGGGGCACCAGTATAAAACATAAATGTATTAGCATTATAACTTAAGGCTTCCTTAACACTACCTACTAGGCCACTATCTTTTTTATATCCTACATGAGAACCAATTATTAACATACGCATCCTTCTTTCTATAATAATTATAGAAGAAGAAAAGAAAAAATGTCAAGAAATTGACATTTTTTAGCTGCCTAATTCAACAGTAAATGGATTTTCTTTAGTACCTGTTCCTCCAGTTATAACAACATTTGATTTAAGATTCATAGAAGGTTTAATTCCTGTTGCAGTTTTAGAAACGGAAGCATTAAGGGCAACTGCAATATGTTCAATATTAAGAACAAAACCAGAAGTATATGGTGTCAAAGTCCAATAGCTTATATTATTCTCATTAATATCAAATTGCCCTGCCATTAATTCTCCATATCTTAATAAGCCAACTTTTGCTGTTGCAGTTGATGATGTTAAAATGTTATCAGTCTCATTGGTATATTTTGCTAATTTATAATTTGCTCCTTTAGGCACTCTACCTAAATACCAGGTTGTATTATCCTCAATCATATCACTATAATTACTTCCTACATAATCTGTTAGATACTCACCATTCAAGAATGAACCAATGGTGTTAGTGGATGAATAATTTTCATTACTACCAAAAGCTGATGTTACAAAACTTCCAGAGTTTTTTAATAGTTCTGCACTAGTTATCTTTGTTAATCCACTTACCTCATGACTAACTATTCTATATAAGGTATTTTCCCCTGTTCCAAAAGTTATATATTCCCCACTATATCTTGTATTTAATTTTGTTCCAGATAGATTAGTATCATTATCGCCTGCTATACGATAAGGATTACTTACAGTTCCATCTCCACTTACTATTTCTACACTAGATTTTAGATTTATTGCTGGTCGAATAGCATTCCAAGAATCTTTTACATTGATATTAAAAACCACACCAAATTCTGTTACATAATAAACTTCGGTCGCATTATATGGAGTTAAAAACCACCACCAATGACTAATATCTAAATAACTGCTGAAACTACTATTTTTAGCTGTTTCATATTCATAATTATTTAATAGACCTACTGCAGATTCTACCATAGTTGTTTTAGGTGGTTTGCTTGTTGAGGTAGTTTGAGTTGCATTCCATTCATAATCAGTTACAATAAAATTCTGATAATCTCTTAAATTACCAAGAAATCCATCTTCTGTAGTATCATTTAACCATTGTTGCATATGACTTCCTTCAAAGGCGCTACTACTATCATCATAAGCGGTTGAACTAATAGACCATTGTGTTATTAGTTTAGTTGTCTTTGCATCATTATTAACACTAACTGCTCTCCATAACTTTCCACTATACCAGATATAATTATTTGGATCTTCTCCTGTTATAAAGGTATCTTCTCCATCATAATAGGTACTTCCGTTAGGACCTGGATTATCTAACACTATATCTGATATTGGTCCTTCTAGTTTTGATTCTTCAAATAAATGTCCATCGCTTGGTAGTGTTAAATCATTATAGTCTAGTCCCACCCCAACTCCTAGAGTTATTGTTTTTCTACTACTTGTATTATTACTAACTTTAATCTTATAAGTATTACTAGAACCACTTGTGGTTGCTTTTTCTAAATTAATGCCTGTCGCTTCTGGAGGAGTATTAATTCCATCACCAGTAATATAACCTGCTGTTACATTACTTGCAAGACTTCCTACATAATAAAAATTAAATCATGCTGTTCTATTATTTAGATTATTTAAAGTTATAGTAAACTCTTTTGTAGTATTTGCAGGTATACTTAATGTATTACTTTTTGTTCCATCTACTAATAACTCATATGTGAGATTTCCTGTTATTATACTTATAGCATTATCTTTCTCTTTACTGACTGTAAATATAGCATAGGAAAAATATCCTCCTATAAGTAACAAGCATATTAAAGCCACTCCCAAAATATATAGTTTTGATATATCTTTTTTTATATAATCTCTAAATATATACTTCATAAGTTCAACCTCCCTATTATATAAAGAACAATAGCATAAAACACTTTATTATTAAAGATATTTATAAGTATCTTATTCTTCAAAATAATCTATTAACATAGCTTTTTTTACTTCCTTTAAAGTTTCACTAGCCTTCTTTTCAGCTTTTTTTGTTCCATCTTTTAAGATGTCATAAACTAAATCGATGTTTTCTTCATAATATTTTCTTTTTTCCCTTATTGGAGTTAATATGTCTTCTATAACATCATATAAAAACCCTTTTACTTTAACATCTCCTAAGCCACCTTTTTCATAGTGAGCTTTTAACTCATCTAAGTTTTTATAAAGAGGCAAATACTTTTCAAAATGTTCATCAGTTGCTAATGCTTCTAAATATATAAATACTGCATTATTCTTGGTATCTCCAGGATCTTCTACTCTTATATGATTAGGATCTGTATACATACTCATAACTTTCTTTTTAACAGTTTCACTATCATCCTTTAAATAAATACAATTACCTAATGACTTACTCATCTTAGCTTTACCATCAGTACCAGGTAATCTTCTACATACTTTATTATCGGATATCAAAGCATTTGGCTCAACAAGGGTATCTCCATATATATTATTAAAACTTCTAACTATCTCCCTAGTTTGCTCTATCATAGGTAATTGATCATCCCCTACTGGAATTATCGTAGATTGGAAAGCTGTTATATCTGCTGCTTGGCTAATAGGATAATTTAAAAAGCCAACAGGAATACTATTTCCAAAATCCTTTTGCTTTATTTCACTTTTAACCGTTGGATTTCTCTCAAGTCTTGCTAGTGTCACTAAATTCATATAATACACTGTAAGTTCAGCTAGCTCTGGTATCATACTTTGAACAAAAATTGTTACTTTAGCAGGATCAAGACCAACTGATAGGTAATCTATAGCAACTTCTTTAATATTATCTCTAACTTTTCTAGGATTATTAAAATTATCTGTTAAAGCCTGGACATCAGCGATAAATACATACATCTCATCATAATCTCCCTGGTTTTGTAATTCTACTCTGTTTTTTAGGGATCCTACATAGTGTCCTAAATGCAAATTACCAGTAGGTCTATCTCCAGTTAAAATAATTCTCTTATTTGCTATAAATTCTTCTTTCATCTCAATCTTCATTCCTTTCCTTAAGCCCGTATAAAATTACACAGGGTAACTTTTGTATTTAGTTATCTTCACTAAAAAAAATTAAAATTTCTATACATTCTTCTAATTTCAATAAACATACAGATTAAAAATATTATATACTAATAATTTGTTAAATACTATAATAAATTATTACATTTTTTGCCTATATCTATATAGTTAAAATATTATTCTAGAAATCCATAGAAGATCTTGTAATATACCTTTATTTCAAATATGCTACATATCAAATATCATTCATTCTTTTCCTATAATATTAACTAATAACGATTGTTATCAAATTTAATTACTATTAATCATTATTAACTCCTCATCTGATAAATATTGTAATTCATAATTATTAATAGAAAAAACTTTTTCATTATAGAGTTCAATTTCAACATCTTCTGTATTATTAGGTTCTATTGTACCATGCCTAGTTATATAACTTTTGTTATTATTAAAAACTATTTTAAAATAACCATCTTGAATAGATATATCGCCTTTATTTTTTATTTGGAAATTAATCATTCCAGAATTATTATTAAAGTTTATCTCTACCTTTTCAGCACATAGGTTATCCAAACAAACTTCTTTTTCAACTACTCCATTATACCTATTGTTATTATCATTATTAGTAGTATTATTATTAAATATAAAATAAATTATAACACCCAATATTATCATAATAATAGATATAATAATTATAATTATAAATTTTTTTTCTCTCATATTTTCCACCTACTCTTTCAAAAATTAAATAGCATATTTTGATTATATAGGCAATTACCCGCATAATCACATAATCTAAAATTAGTTCTAACACTATGTCCCCTTATACAATTTGCATTTACATGTGCTAAAGCAAAAGCTTGCACCCCAGAGTCAACACTAGGATACTGAGTATATTGATAATAATACTTGTACTTATCACCAAATATAGAACTTGGATAATGAGAATATTGATTAGGTACACTACATGTAGCTCCACAAGTATCATAATTATGCCCTGTATAACAATATTCCCAAAACGACGAATATTTGTTAATGCCGGAAACATCATCCATAATTATCCATCCAAAGTAAGAAAACCCTCCACTAGTATATTGATTATTAGAAATAACTTTTGGTAATGTTTTATCTATATACTTATCAACTGTACAAGAAGTAGTATTTCCAGCTTTATCATATATATCAATACTACCTGTTTTTCCCTCTTTAGAAAAAGTCTTATTATAACTATTACTTGCGCATTCTCCTATTTCATCTTTACATAATACAGAAATATACCTATCCTGATTAGTCCATGTAGTACTAGCACCAGTTACAGTTGAACAACTCGGTGGTGTTCTATCTATTTTATAAGGTTCTGATGTTGAAACACAAGAATTCCCATATTTATCAAATAATTCTACTTTAACATTATAAATACCTTCTTTTTTTAATGTAACTGTAGAAGGTGCAGAACCATTATATGTATTAATTAGTTCTCTTTCACCATTACTACTTTCTATACTTGTTTCATATCTAAATGTATTTTCTGGGACTTTTATATTTAATGTAATATCCTTATTATACCAAGTATCTTCCACAAATTCACTTGAAACCGAAACTGAAGAGCAATCTACTGCATCAGATATTAAATATTCTCCAGATTTTTTAGATGATGAATTATTACTATTGTCTATTGCATATCCTACAATTCTATATATACCTTGCTCTGTCAAATTTATAACTACTTCCTTATTATATTCACTATATCCACTATCTTGATACTCTTCTCCATCCTTTGTTATTACATATCTATATTTAGATACAGCTTCATTATCAGTTACTTTCATTGTAACAGATATTTTATCTCGCGAACTTTTTTTATTTGGTGTGAATTTTATTAGTGGAGGAGTTTCATCACTATTTATTATCGTACTCGCATCACATACTAATGAAGCATAATATTGGTACTCTTTCTCCGTTACCTTTTCAACTGTAACCTTACTTTCATTAACATCACAATCATTTTCATTTTCATCTTTTATCGGATCTATATACTTTTCTTCAATTAAAGTTTTTAATGTAACAAAACTAGTTTCCCCTATTTCTTTAGGAAGTTTACTTCTATAATCTGCAAAATAATCCCTTCCTGCCAAAATAAGCATATCTTCTTGTGTCCTATAATAACTTTCCTTACCTCTATCAAGTATTGCTCTTACACTTACATATCCTAATGTTACTAATAAGCCAAGTATTACTATTGTTACAAGTAGTTCAATTAAAGTAAATCCTTTTTTGTTTGTTATCATCTTCACACACCCTCTCTTATCTTATATTATAAATCATATTTTTAAAAAAAACTATCAAAACATATAGTAGTTAGTAAAAGTTCTGTAAACTATCATAAATATGTTTTTTTCTCATACATTTTATTAGGTGAATAATATGAATTATTTGAAAAAAATAGGTAAATTTTTATTAACTACTTTTATCAGTATTATAGCGTTAAGCTTTGTTTTAACTATATTTTATTATTTTGATATTATAAGTAACAACATTTATAATATTATGAAGATGATTATTGTTATAGGTTCTTTATTTATTAATTCTTTATTACTTGGTAAAAACTCTAACAAATATGGAATAGTTGAAGGTTTAAAGTTAGGAGCAATATTTTTATTTGTTATGATTATAATCAAACTAATTACTAATAGTCCTTTTGATATTAGAACACTTATTTATAGTCTTATTATTTTATTAACTTCTAGTGTTGGAGCAGTTATTGGTATTAACAAGAAAAATTAAAAATAAATATTTTTCATAAGAATTTCTGACGAAATTCCTTTTTTATGATATTT
>CAMMMG010000003.1 GCA_946497925.1 uncultured Mycoplasmatota bacterium | reverse complement strand
ATACATACTACATCACTATTATGATGATAGCACTAAATATCATAAAAAAGGAATTCCGTCAGGAATTCTTATGAAAAATATTTATTTTTCATTTTTCTTGAAAGATATAAAACAATGCTATAATATGAATAACAAAACTGCCGATTTGGAGGAAAATAAAATGACTAAATTAAATTTTGATGAATCTAAATTAATAAATCCAGGAGAACTTAGTTTTCAAGAAGTAGGAGTAATTAATTTTTTAGGCTTAACATTAACAGGAAAAAGTCATCTAGAAAAAGGAAAAGTATGCCAAGATGCTAATTATGTTAGATTTACTAATAAAAATCATCCAACTTTAGTCGCTGCGATAGCAGATGGTGTAGGGTCATGTGCCTTATCTAATTATGGTTCATCTATTGCAGTAAAAGTATCCACTAATTATTTAACTTCAGTTTTTAAAAAATTAGATATTTCTAATACAGATGATAAAGAAATAGGAGAACATATAAGAACTGCAATGCAAAAGGCACTAGATGCAATTGAGGAAGAAGCAATTATAAATGAACAACTGCCATATTCATATCAAACAACCTTAACACTTGCAATGTATGATGGTAATAATTTGTATTATGGACATATAGGTGATGATGGCATAGTCGCTCTAACAAGTGATGGAAAATTATCAATGATTACAACAAGAATTAAAGGAGATGAAGCTAGTTCTGTATATCCTCTTCAAGCAGGTAAAGAAATGTGGGAAGTAGGTAAGTGTATAGAGCCAATTGATGGCTTCATGATGGCAACAGATGGTATATTAGATTCTATTGTTATGAGTGAAAAGCAAAATAATAGAGTATATTACCCTTTCATGGAACCTGCATTTAAAGGAACTGATAACATCGAAATAGGAAAATTATATGCAAAAACTATGCAAGATTCCAATTTTAGGAAAAAAGTAACAGATGATATGACAGTAGTCTTTGTAAAAAATGAAAGGGTAAAAAATAATCCATATAGATTTGATGCAAAAAAATGGAATGATGAAACAGAATACTACGAAAAACAACTAACTGAAGCCTTATATAGTACACCAACTGATTATTATGATAATAGTCATAAAAGAATATAATTATATTTAAAACTTCTAGAAAACATACCTTATTAAAAATTAATTAGGTCTTTTTCTTTTAAAATAAATATAACAATGCTATAATATGAAATAGAAATGAGGTAATATTATGAGTTTAAAAGCAGGAATTATAGGACTACCTAATGTAGGTAAAAGTACATTATTTAATGCCTTAACAAAAACACATATTTTAGCAGAAAACTATCCCTTCGCAACAATTGATCCTAATGTTGGAATAGTAAATGTTAAAGATGAGCGAATTGATAAACTATCTAGTATGTATAATCCTAAAAGAACCATCTATACTAGTTATGAATTTATAGATATTGCAGGACTAGTTAAAGGAGCAAGTAAAGGAGAAGGACTAGGTAATAAGTTCTTATCACATATAAGAGAAGTAGATGCTATTTGTGAAGTAGTAAGATGTTTTGATAATGGTAATATAATCCATGTCGATGGCAATATAGACCCTATAAGAGATATAGAAACAATTAACTTAGAACTTGCTCTAGCAGACTTAGAAACAGTAACAAATAGAATAAATAGAATTAGTAAGAAAGCTAGAATGAGTAAAGATAAAGATGAACTTTTAGAGTATGAAACACTAGAAAAGTTAAGAAAAGCCTTAGAAGAAAATACTCCGATAAGATTACTTGACTTAACAAAAGAAGAGAAATCTATCATCAAAAGTTTTAATCTTCTAACAGAAAAACCTTTAATTTATCTAGCAAATGTTAATGAAAATGATTTAGGTACAAACAATGATTATGTTAAAAAAGTAAAAGAATATGCTAGCAAAGAAAATGCTAAAGTTATTACAATCTGTGCCAAAGTAGAAGAAGAATTAAGTGAGTTAGATGATATAGACGAAAAAGAAATGTTAGAGGCTTTAGGGCTTGAAAAAAGTGGGTTAGATTCACTAATATCAGCAACATATGACTTATTAGGACTTGCAACATATTTCACAGTAGGACCTGATGAAGTAAGAGCATGGACTTTTAAAAAAGGAATGAATGCAAAATCTTGTGCCGGTATCATTCATACAGACTTTGAAAAAGGTTTTATTAAAGCAGAAGTTATCTCATATGAAGACTTAATAAACTGTGGTAGTGAATTAAAAGCAAGAGAAGCAGGTAAAGCAAGACTTGAAGGAAAAGATTATCTAATGCAAGATGGAGATATCTGTCACTTTAGATTTAATGTATAAAGGAAAAGATATATTAAATGAACAACTCAAAATATAAATTGGTTATTTTTGAAACAAATATTAGTGATGGTGTCATGAGTCCAAATAAAAAGTTCTATTCTAAAGATTACACAGATAAAAGGATAGAAGAAGAGTTTTTAAATACTAGATTAAAAGTAGGGAAAAAGTATGGTTTCGATGGTAGAAAAATATTACATCCTAAACAAAAAGACGTAAAGTTTATAACTGACTATTCTGATGGTAAATATATAAGAATAAGTAATAAGTACTTAACAAAAGAAGACTATTGGTATATAGATTTACTTGCTGATATCCTAATAATAGATAAAAACTATCCTAATATTGTAATAGGACATGGTATGGCAGACTGCCCAATCATAATAGCAGCAGATACTAAAAATAAAGTTGTCGCTATTTCCCATTGTGGTTCTAAACAAATAAATAGAGAAGTTCCTAGATATACTATGGAAGCCTTATTAAAAGAGTCTAATAGTAATATTAAGGATATTAAAGTATATATTGGAAGTTGTATAAAAGAAGAAAGTTATCGCTATGAAGTTTATCCTAAATGGGCAACGAATACTAAAGTATGGAAAAATAATATAAAGAAAAAAGATAATTACTATTATATAGACTTAGTTTCTGCTATAAAAAATCAATTAGAAGAGCAAGGAATAGAAGAATATCAAATAGAAGTAAGTCCATATGATACTTATACTAATCCTAATTACTATTCTCATACTAATGAAAAAAGAAATGAACCTAAACCAAATGGTCAAAACTTTGTAGGTTGTTTTTATAAAGAAATACAAAATTAAAGAAAAAGATAGACTTTTCTTTTTTCTTTTGCTATAATACTACCGAGTATTTAAAATGCTCCTTACCTAGAAATAGGTCTTATGTCCAGAAGGAGGTGTGTTTAATGACAAATTATGAAATCATGTTTATCGTTAAACCAGATTTAGAAGAAGCTGCTATTAAAAAAGAAGCAGAAAATCTAAAGAAAGTTTTAACTGATAGAAAATGTAAGATTAATGAAGAAAAAGCAATGGGACAAAAAGAATTAGCTTATGAAATGAACAAATATAAAAATGGTTATTATTTCTTATATGTTGTAGAAGCAACTCATGAAGCAATTTCTGAATTTGATCGTCTAGCGCGTCTTAATGAAAATATTTTACGTCATTTAGTTATTAGAATAGACGATTAAGAAAAGAGGTATTTATGAATAAAGTATTTTTAATAGGTCGCTTAACTCGTGATCCTGAACTTCGTTATACAGGTAACAATACACCAGTAGCAAGTTTTACTATTGCCGTTAATAGAACTTATACTAACCAAGCAGGAGAAAGAGAAGCAGACTTTATACCAGTTGTCGTATGGCGTAGACAAGCTGAAAGTGTTAAAAATTATCTATCACAAGGTAGTCAAGTAGCAGTAGAAGGACGTATTCAAGTACGTAACTATGATGACCAAAACGGACAACGTCGTTATGTTACTGAAGTAATCGCTGATAGTGTTGAATTTATTGGTTCAAAAAGAGATAATCAATCATCAGGAACTAGCAATTATAACAATCAATCAGCACCTGCTCAATCTAACCAACCAGCAGAGCCAACTCCATATGACTTTAAAGATGAACCATCATCAAATAATGGAACTGATATCTCAAGTAATCCATTCGCCGATTTTGGGGCAAGTATTGAAATTGATGATAGTGAATTACCATTTTAAAAGAAGGGAGGAATAGTCTATGGCTAAAGACTTTAAAGAACATAAAGAATTTGGACGTCGTAAAAAGAAAGTATGTATAATGTGTACTGGAAAAGACGTTAACTATAAAGATGTAGATACATTAAAAAGATTCATAAACGATAGAGGTAAAATAGTTCCTCGTCGTGTAACTGGAACTTGTGCTCGTCATCAAAGACATATAGCAAGAGAAATTAAAAGAGCAAGAGCTATTGGTTTATTACCATTTACAAAGTAAATAGAAACAACTATTTACTTTTTTCATTACAAGTTTTACTTATCACTTAAAATAGTATATAATATTACCAAGGGATAAAAGGAGGATCTAATGAAATTAATAGAAAGAAAAAATGAACTAAGAAAAAAAATAAAATCTGCTAAAACAGTTTTTATAATGGCACATAAAGATTTAGATTTAGATGCCCTAGGTAGTTCCATAGGTCTTTACATTATCTTAGAAAAACTAAATAAAAATTGTTTTCTAATTATTAATGATACTAAACATGAATCAGGTGTATCTAAAGTCTTTAAAGAATTAGAAGGATGTTTAAATATAATTAAAGATAATGAAATAGAAGATAATCTTTATATAAGAAGTAAGAAAAACTTACTAGTAATACTAGATACCAATAAAGAAGAATTAGTACAAGCAAGTGATGCCATAAATTATTTTGATAAAGAAAATATCATTATCCTAGACCATCATGAACTAGGAGAAACATCAATTGATGCTGGACTTAGAATAATAGATAATGATATATCTAGTACTTGTGAGATGATTACTAATTTAATAGAGACTTACAAAATGGAACTAGACCCTTATTATGCAACTCTTTTATTATCAGGAATAGTCCTAGATACAAATAACTTTACATTAAAGACAAACTCTGAAACATACTATGCAGCATACTATCTAGCAAGTATGGGAGCAAGTACTAAGAAAGTTCAGTATCTTTTAAAACAAGATTTAAAAGAGTATATAGAAAGACAGAAACTAATCACTAATGTTGATATTATAGATAGCACAATCGCTATCGCTAAAGGTAGTCCTTATATGATATATAGAAGAGAAGATATCGCTAAAATTGCCGATACCCTTCTATTCTTCAATGATATAGAAGCATCATTTGTCATTGCTAAAACCACCTCTAAAACAATTTCTGTTAGTGGTAGAAGTCTAGGTAACTATGATATTTCTAAAATGCTTACTCCATTAGGTGGAGGAGGTAACAAAACAGTAGGAGCCACTAGAATTAGTGATAGTACTATTAGTAAAGTTGAAACAAAACTAAAACAAATCTTAAAAAAAGAGGAGGAATAGTATGGAAGTAATCTTTATAAAAGATTTAAAAGGACAAGGTAAAAAGGGTGAAATAAAACAAGTAAAAGATGGCTATGCTGAAAACTTCTTAATAAAAAAAGGCTATGCTATTAAATCTACTAAAAGTTCCCTAGAAAAATTAGAAGATGAGAACAAAGCTAAAGCTAAAGAAGAAGAGAAAGCTAAAAAAGAAGCTTTAAGTATAAAAGAAAAGTTAGAAAAAGTAACTTTAACTTTTAAAGTTAAAACAGGTGATAATGATAAAGTCTTTGGAAGTATTAGTGTTAAACAAATAAAAGAAGCCTTAAAAGAAAAAGGCTATGACTTTGATAAGAGTATGATTAAACTAACAAGTTCTCCTTCATCTTTAGGTTTTCATAATATTGAAGTAGAACTATATAAAAACATAAATGCCAAAGTAAAAATACATTTAGTTAAGTAGGTGATGATAATGGCTTTAAAACAAGCCCCACAAAATTTAGAAGCAGAAAAAAGTGTCTTAGGTGCATGTTTCTTATCAAATAATGCTTTATTAATGGCAATTGAAACTTTAGATGAAACAGACTTCTATGATGCTAGAAATTCTAAAATATTTACTGCATTAAAAAAATTAGTAGAAGAAAAAACTCCAGTAGATTTAACTACTTTAACTACTACTTTAACTAAATTAGACTATTTGAATGATGTAGGAGGAGTTACCTACTTAACAGAAATAACAACCTTTGTTCCAACGGCAAGTAATATAGAATACTATATAAAAGAAGTAGAGAATACATCACTTCTTAGAAGATTAATAGAAACAGCAGAATCTATCGCATCAACAGGTTATAACAGTGAAGAAAGTATTGGTGACATCTTAGACGATGCAGAGCGTAAAATACTAACAATCGCTAAAAATAGAAAAGCTAGTGAGTTTAAGTCAATCCAAAAAGTTCTAGAAAAAACAGAAGAAGACCTACAAAAACTAGCAGAAACTAAAGGAGAAATAACAGGTATTCCTACAGGATGGTATGATATTGATAAAGTAACAGCAGGACTTCATGAAAATGAGTTAATAATCCTTGCCGCTCGTCCTGGTATGGGTAAAACTGCTTTCGCTTTAAATCTTGCAACCTATGTTACAACTCATACTGATAAAACAGTAGCCGTATTCAACCTTGAAATGGGTGCCGAGCAATTAGCAAGCCGTATTATCTCATCTCTAGGTCAAATAGAAGGTTATAAACTTAGAACAGGTAAGATGTTAAATAATGACTGGAAAAGGTTTGACCAAGCAGTTAGTCAGTTAAGTAATGCCAAACTATATATAGATGATACACCAGGTATAACAATAGGAGAAATCCGTGCTAAATGTCGTCGTTTATCATCATCTTCAGATGGCCTAGACCTAGTAATAATCGACTACCTACAATTGATATCTGGTGGTAAAAACTATGGTGCTAACCGTCAACAAGAAGTAGCAGATATCTCTCGTAGTCTAAAAACTCTAGCGATGGAATTACATATTCCTGTAATTGCCTTAGCCCAATTATCTCGTAGTGTTGAAGGAAGAGAAGATAAAAGGCCAATGTTATCAGACTTAAGAGAATCAGGTTCAATAGAGCAAGATGCTGACCTTGTTGGATTCCTTTATCGTGATGATTACTACAATAAAGAAGCTAAAAATGATGCAACTAGTATCAGTGAATTTATCATCGCTAAGCATCGTAGTGGACCCCAAGCGACAATACAATTACTATTTAAAAAAGATACTTCAACATTCTTAAATATGAGTAAAAATGAAATAGAGGAGGAATAAGATGAATATAAAAACTATAATTACTATAGTAATTGCCTTAATGGTAAGTTTAATTATAATGTTTATAGTACCAAAAGAAGAAACATTAACTCCTAAAAATGTTTACAGAGTCTATTTAGCAGGTAAATCAGTGGGATTAATTAATGATAAAGATTCCCTTGATGAATATATAGACAAAGAACAACAAACTTTAAAAGATAAATATAATGCCGATAAAGTATATGCACCTGAAGATTTAGAAGTAGTAAAAGATGTAACTTACAATGAAAATATCTCTACAACTAAAGAAATATATAACAAGATTAAAGATATAGAGCCATTTACTATTAAAGGTTATGAAATAACTATAGAAGGTATTGATACTACTAATGAAGAAGGAGAAACAGTAGAAGGGAAAGACCAAACTATCTATGTCCTTGATAAAGAAGTATTTGAAGAAGCAATGGATAAAACAATAAGATCATTTGTAGATAGTGATAGTTATGATAAATATCTTAATAACGACCAAAAAGAAATAGAAAGTGGCGATACAGGTACTGTTATTGAAAACATCTATATAGAAAATAAAGTAACAGTTAAAGAGACTAATATTCCATCAGACGAAACTATCTATGAAAATGTTGATGATTTAAGTAAATATCTATTATTTGGAACTCTTGATGAACAACAAAAATATACTGTTCAAGCAGGAGATACAATTAGTGATGTCGCTTTCAATAATAAATTATCTAATGAAGAATTTTTAATTGCAAATCCAGAGTTTACTGATGCTAATAACCTTTTATATGAAGGGCAAAATGTTACAATAAGTATCATTAAGCCACAATTTAGATTAGTAGAAATAGATCATCAAGTACGGGCTCAAGATATACCTTATGAAACAGAGACAAGATATGATAATACAAAGTATTCTAATTATGAAGAAACTATTCAAGAAGGTGTAGTAGGTTCTCAACTAGTAACATCAAAAGTTCAAAAAGTTAATGGTCAAGTAGAAAGTGCTGTTATTGATAATGGTGCTACCCAAGTATTAAAAGAACCAATAAAAAGAATAATAGTAAAAGGAACTAAACAAAGAGGTGGAAGCGGCGGTGTAAACAGTGGCCTTAGTAGTAATAGTAAAGTAGAAGGATACTGGTTATGGCCAACAAGAACTCCATATTATGTAAGTAGTCCTTATGGATATCGTTGGGGAACTCTTCATGATGGTATGGATATTGCAGGAGCAGGTTTTGGTTCACCAATCTATGCTTCTAATAATGGAATTGTAGTCGCTTCAAGTTATAAATATGATAATGGTGAATATATTGTTATTAATCATAACAACGGTTACTATACAATGTATGCCCATCTTGCAGAACGTTATGTTAGTGTAGGTCAAGAAGTATCACAAGGAGATACAATAGGTTCTATGGGTAGAACAGGAGCAGCAACAGGAGTTCATCTTCACTTTGGATTATGGAGAGGTTATCCATATAGTCGTGGTTCATCTTCTATGAATCCAATGAGTTTATTCTAATGAAAATAAAAGTACTAGCGAGTGGATCTAAAGGAAACTGTTCATTAATTGAAACAAAATCTACTCGCTTTCTTATTGATATAGGAATTACCTATCAGAGATTAAAAAAAGAATTAGAGAAGATGAATTTAACTACAGATGACATAGATACCTTATTTTTAACCCATGCTCATAATGACCATACTAGTGGCCTTAAAGTATTATTGAAACATACAAACTTTAAGATTTATACTAATAAAGATATTATAAAAGAATTAACAGTAGATATAGATAATGATAGAGTAGAACTTTATAATTCTTTAATACATTTAAATAATACCGAAATAAATGTATTTAAAACAAGCCATGATGCTAAAGGATCCGTTGGTTTTCTAATAACTGAAGATAATAACTCTCTAGTATATATAACAGATACAGGTTATTTAAATCGTAAGTATTTCCCGTTACTTGAAAATAAAAATATTTATTATATAGAAAGTAATCATGATGAGAAAATGTTAATGGATGGCCCATATCCCTATTATTTAAAACAAAGAATAATAAGTGATGAAGGCCATTTATCTAATGATACTACTGCTAAGTATCTAAAGAAATTAGTAGGAGATAATACTAAATACATAATACTCGCTCACCTTAGTGAACACAATAACAAAGAAGAAATCGCTTACAATACCTCAAGAGAATCTTTAAAAGATAGAAGTGATATAAAAATAGTAGTCGCTAAACAAAGTGAAGCCCTAGAAGAAATAGAGGTGTATAATGAAGTTAATATGTGTAGGTAAGATAAAAGAAAAATATTTAAATGATGCGATAGATGAATATAAAAAGAGACTATCTAAATATACAAAATTAGACATAGTAGAACTACCTGATATTAGTTACAATGAAATAGATAAAGTGAAAAAAGAGGAAGGTAAACTCATTTTAAAGCACCTAAAAGAAACTGATAATGTAATCATTCTTGACATTAATGGACAAGAACTATCATCAGTAGAACTTACTAATAAATTATGTAGATTAGAATCAGTCAATAGTAATATAACCTTTATAATAGGAGGAAGTTATGGCTTAAGTGAAGAAGTAAAAAAACGTGCTAACTTTAGTTTATCTTTTTCTAAACTAACTTTTCCTCATCAATTATTTAGAGTAATATTATTAGAACAAATATATAGAACTTATAAAATAAGAAATAATGAAAATTATCATAAGTAGGAGATTAAGTATGATTGGAAATGATTGGGATATTTATTTAAAAGAAGAATATAATAAAGATTATTTTAAAAAACTAATAGATTTTGTTAATAAAGAATATAAAGAGAAGACTATTTATCCACCTAAAAATGAGATATTTAATGCCTTAAGACATACTGCCTATAAAGATGTTAAAGTAGTAATACTAGGGCAAGACCCATACCATGGAGAACATCAAGCGGAAGGACTATCTTTTTCAGTAAAGAATGGTATTAGAAAACCACCTTCACTACAAAATATCTTTAAAGAATTAAATGATGACTTAGGAATACCTTTTCCTGAAACAAGTAGTCTTATTCCTTGGGCAGATCAAGGAGTCTTACTTCTTAATGCCGTATTAACAGTTGAAGCAAATATGGCAGCCTCTCATAAAGATAAAGGCTGGGAAATATTTACTGATAAGATAATAGAACTATTAGATAAAAAAGAGGAGCCTATAGTTTTCATTCTTTGGGGAAGCTTTGCAAGAAACAAAAAGAAGTTAATAACTAACAAAAATCATTATATTGTAGAGTCAGCTCATCCTTCACCACTATCAGCTTACAATGGATTCTTTGGAAGTAAACCATTTTCTAAGACTAATAATTTTCTAATATCTAAAGGACTAAAACCAATAGACTGGAAAATAGAATAACTAGTAATAACCATACTAGTTTTTTATATTGTTATAAAAATATCATAATCTTTACCACAACTAATAAAAATATGTTAAGATATATAGCAAGGGAGGCCTATTATGTATAATGACAAAGAAGAATATTTAAAAAGAGCAATAAAAAGGACTTATAAAAGATATATTGGAGAAAGGACCGATGAAAAAGCAACAATAGTTGATGTTCTAAATTTTTTTAATATTTCTGTAGATACTACTAGATTAGAAGACTATGATATTGAATCAATTGATTATAATACGCCATTTATAAAAGTAGTAGATAAGAAAGAAAATACAATAGTTACATCACAATATACAGAAAATGCAAGACTTTTAAACTATAGTGGTAGCACAAAATTCATTAATGTAATTATCACTAACCCTAACTATAGAATAGAAAGCTTGTATTATACAAATTCAACTATACCAATAATTTCTCAATTAACATTTATAAAAGATGATTATGAATTAATTTTTGAAAAAGAAAGAGAAAATTATTTTAGTTTTGGTATTAATGCAGATACAAGATTTGTTATACGATATATGAAAAATATAAAAGAAGGAAGAAAAACAGGAAAACAACCGCTATTAACAAAAATTTATCAAATAAAAGATAGTAATACTTTTGAACAAGATTACACTTATGGATTACAGCATTTAATAAAATATAATGATAGACAAGATAAATATTGTTATAATGAATTTGGAAATTTTATTTATGGAATAAATGATATAGAAATAAAAGATAAATTACATCGCTTTAATGGAATTTGTTTTGAAAAGATAAACAAAGAATTCCGTAGATATCTACCTTATAATATAAATGAAAAAGATTTTACTAAATATTTTAATGAAAATGTATGTAAATCTGCTATCATATTTACAGGTAGTACTGGTAAAGGAATTCATCATTTCTTAACAATTTCAAAAAACAAAACTTTTAATAGTGATAATCTTTTAAATGATGATAACATACATTTGAAATATGAAGCGATAAAATGGAAAAGCATAACAAAAGAAGATGGTACGCCAGACCAAGAAAAAGTTATAATTGCTGCAAAAGAACTTCAAGTTGCAAAAATTAATGATGATAATATTTCAAGTCTAGAAATTCAAAATATACTAGAACAATTAACTGCTAAAGAAAATGAAGATATAGACAATATATTTATTCAAACTGTTATCAATGAATTAAGAAATTTTATTAATAAATTAGAAGTTCAAAAAGGATTAAAAGAAGAAATAGATGAACTATCACCAAAGGAATTTATTAATAAAACATTTGAAGAAATTTATACATTAGTTAGCAAAGATAAAGATAAATTTTTTGATTTAATCTCAAACCAGTTTCATGAGGCGACAAATATAAAAATAGAACAAGGCTATACAAAAGTATTGAAATAAAAATAATTTTTACTAAAGTTACTGATACAATTATCATTAACTTTTTTTATGCATAATAATTGGAAATAAATGGAAAAATATATTTATTTATGACACGATTAAAACAAATTATTATAAAAAAAGAGACATACTTCTATGTCTACAATTTCTTACATTTTAACACTATTTCAATGCTTTAATATTTCAAAAGGTTCTCTTTTCTCTATTTTATAAGTTTCTATATCTTGATAATGAGAAAAAGTCTTAATTAAATTAGTAGGAAACTTATGAGAAAGATAAATTATTTCTTCCCCATTATCATTATAATATTTTAAAGCAGCTCTTAAATCATTTTCGTTTTCATTTAATTTATCAACTAAAGAATCTAACTTTTTAAAATCTAACTTATCTTCATAATCATCTATTAACTTTAAAATTTCGCTAGTCATATTCATTAACTCTTGATATAACTCATGATGATTAATTCTTTTTGATTTTAATTTAATAACTTCAGGAATATCTTTTATTTTAGCATCTTCCAAAATAGGAACTATTTTTAGTAATATTTCTTCTTTCTTTTGCAATAAGATATCTAAATTATTATCTGCTTCCTTTACCTTTATATATAAAAAGTTATATCTATTTTTATAAACTAAAACCATAATTACACAAATCAAAATAATTAATACAATAATTCCCCCAATAATAGCATAAATCATTAGTATCACATCCTTAATAGTATTATAGCAAAGAAAAAGAGAAGAGTAAATTATCTTAAAGTAATATCTTCTCTAAACTCTACATAATTAAGGTATACAGTCCAAAGTAAGAAAATACGGTTCTCACTATCTTTAACAACAGCATAGTCCCTACCTGCACCTATAATAGTTCCTGTAAATACTCTATCACGCCATTCTAGGGAATCAGAATATGACATATAGAAACTAGCTTCTTTACCGACATTTAATTCTAAAATATTCTCTGCATAATCCATATCACCACTAATTGGAACAGTATCATTGTTATTAGGAATATTATTCATATTAGGGTTATAATCATAATCAAAGTTTTGATAAGGTGGATCAGTACTTTGATTAGGATAAGTATCAAAATTATTATTCATCAAATCATCCTCTCAAAGTAATTATATTAATAAAATTTTAAATTATACTAATTACTACTAGTATTTCTACTAATCTCATCAAAAACAGGATCATCTGCACTAGGTTCTGTTCCTTTAACATAGTATTCAATTATTTTTTTCTCATCACTATCAACAGCAGGTTTCCCCGTAATTGGATTAACTAAAACTCCTACCACATTTTCAGGTTGACTATACCAAGCCTCATCTTTATCTTTCATATAACTTTCCATCGCATTGAGCCAAATATTCTGAGCATATTTATATTCACTAGATTTCAAGTCCCTACTATCATCATAACCACACCATACTGCAGTTACTATATCTTTATTATAGCCAATATACCAGTTATCAGTATTAGTAGTACCACTTTTTAAAGAATATTTATGAGTCATTCTACTAGCAAGATTAACAGCAGTAGGATAGTTATAATCAATAAAATTAGCATCATATGTTGCCGTTAACAAATTATTTAAAATAAAAGTTAAACTAGAATTAAGTATAAGTTCTTTCTCTTCATCCGCTTCATATAAAACATTACCTTCTTTATCTACAACCTTAGTAATAAAGTGTGGTGTTACTTTATATCCTTCATTTGCAAAAGCAGCATATGCCCCAGCCATTTCTAACATACCAATCTCACTAGTACCAAGAGCAAGAGAAGGCACCTCATCAAGTTTAGAAGTAATACCAAGTCTCTTAGCCATATCAACAAGAGTATCTTCTCCTAAAAACATATGAGTTTTAACAGCATAAATATTTTCAGAATAAGCGATAGCAGTGGCCATAGAAATAGGTTTATTACCATAAGTGCCATTATAGTTCTGTGGTGAATAAGTTTGATCATTATTAAAAGTAAAAGTAGTCTCTTCACTAGTAAAAGTAGTAGAAGCCGTAAATCCATTTTCTAAAGCAGCATAATAAAGAAAAGCTTTCATCGTTGAACCTACCTGCCTTTTAGCATTAACAGCCCTATTAAATTCTGATTTACTATAGTCTTTACCACCAACTAAAGCTATAACTCTCCCATTATTAGGATTAACCATTACACTAGCAGTCTCTAAATCACTATCAGGCATAGTATTTTTAACAGTTTCTTCTAATTCTTTTTGAGCATACATATCAAGACTAGTATAGACTTTAAGACCACCAGTTTCTAGAAAAGATTCAGGTATTTCTTTAAGACTTTTTAACTCTTCAATAACAGCATCTTGATAATACATAACACTCTCAAGTTCATCTTCTTCTTCCTCACCTATAAACTTTAACTCTTCATCAAGAGCCTTATTATATTCCGCTTCACTAATAACACCATCATCATACATATTCTTAAGAATCATCTGTTGCCTCTGTGTCGCTTTCTCTAAATTAACAAAAGGAGAATAATTGCTAGGAGACTTAGGAATACCAGTAAGCATAGCAGCTTCTGCTAAAGTTAAATCTTTAGCGCTCTTCCCAAAGTAATATTTACTAGCAGTCTCTATTCCATATTTACCGTGACCATAATTAATAGTATTTAGATAACCTTCAAGTATCTCATCTTTACTATAATGAGACTCTATTTCTATTGTATACCACATCTCATCCCATTTTCTTTTCCAAGTCTTATCAAAATCTAAAAACAAGTTTTTAGCATACTGTTGCGTAATCGTACTTGCCCCCTGACTAGTAGTACCGCTAGTTATATTAACAGCCATTGCTTTTAATATTCTAAGATAATCAAAACCAATATGTTTATAAAAGTTTCTATCTTCAGTATTTATTGTCGCTTCTATCAAGTATGGAGAAATATCATCAAGACTAATCCATTCCCTAGAACCACTTCCTTGAAAAAACACTTTATTATCACTATCAAAAAGCATAAAACTATTAGCATTCTTTATCTCAATCTTAGGACTTAATTTAGCATAAGTATAAACACAGATATTACCCACAATAAAAAGTCCTATAAGAATTATAAATATTTTTAAACACTTCTTCAAAACTTTCATAAACAAAATCATCCTTTCTTTATATATCATGTCCAAAAAATTATCATTCAAACAAATAAGTTGTAACTTTAATAGTTTTTTGTTATAATTTAAGTCGAAAAAAGGGTTAAAAGGTTTTATAATTAAAAAAACTGAAACAGTGGTGTTTTATATGTAGTTTGTTCAGCCGGCGACGGCTTCTATTAATTATGATAAAAGGAGAACCTCTATGAAAGATGTATTTATAAAAGCGAAAATAAAAAATAAAGACGAAGAATTACCTTTTGAAGGCAAAGGAACTCTAGACAATGAAAAAAAATTAATCCAGTATCAAGATGATAAAGCACTTCTAACTATTTTCTTAGATGATAATATTATGTTAAGAGAAACAGAAGATACTATTTTAAGTTATAAATTTGTGGAGAACGAAAAAACTAATTTTGAAGTGTTTCTAAAAGATTTAAAACAAACAGGTTTTGTTCCTATGAAGACATTTAAGATAAATAAAGATAGAGAGTCTTTTGAAGTAATATATGAAATTGAAGGTAATGACTTTAAACATGTGTTTAAGGTGGAATGGAGGATATTGTAATATTTTTAAGACGAGGAGGAATTACTTATGCAAAGTTTAACATTTAATAAAAAAATAATAGAAGATATAAAAGAAGTAATTGTAAGTAGTAGACAAAAAGTTGCTTATGAAGTAAATAATACAATGTTACTAGCATATTGGAACGTTGGAAAAATAATAGTAGAAAACGAACAAAGCGGTAATATAAAAGCCGAATATGGGAAACAAGTAATGAAAGAACTATCAAAAGAATTAAGAAAAATATTAGGTTCTGGTTTTTCAGTTAGTAATTTATTTAATATGCGTAGATTTTATATAACATATCCAAAATTCCAGACACTGTCTGGAAAATTAAGTTGGTCACACTATTGTGAACTATTAAGCATTGAAAATACAGATGAAAGAAATTTTTATGAAAAGGAATGTATAAACTCTAACTGGAGTGTTAGGGAGCTTAAAAGACAAATAGATACTTCATTATTTGAAAGATTATTATTGTCTGAAGGCAAGAGTAATAAAGAAAAAGTATATGCTCTTTCAAAGGAAGGACAAACAATAAATGTACCAGAAGATATATTGAAAGAACCGTATGTATTTGAATTTTTAAATTTAAAAGAACCAAAACCTATTTTAGAAAAAGATTTAGAAAGAAAACTAGTGAAACATATGGAAGATTTTTTGCTTGAACTTGGTAAAGGCTTTATGTTTGTGGGTACACAACAAAGAATAACTCTTGGAAATACTCACTATTATGTTGATATGGTTTTTTACAATAAGATATTAAAATGTTATATTCTTATTGATTTAAAAATAGGAAAAATGAAACCAGAATATGCAGGTCAAATGAATATGTATTTAAATTATTATGATTCTGAAATAAATGATGAGTATGATAATAAACCAATAGGTATAATACTTTGTAAAGGTAAAAAAGAAATTGATATGGAATATGCTTTAGGGGGCCTATCAAATAATATTTTCGCTTCAACATATACATATTATATTCCAAATAAAGAACAGTTAATAAGCGAAGTAGAGAAAGTATTAGATTAAGAAAATCATAAAAATAAAAGGAGGATACTATGAATTTTTTAAATACTGTTGAAAAAGATATATTAAATAAGTTTAAGGAAAATAATATTCCACTTGATGAAGTAAAACTATTAACAAGTGGAAAAAAAGAGTTAGGAGACTATCAAATAAATGATGCCATGAAGCTTGCTAAAATCCTACATAAATCACCAAGAGATATCGCAGAAGAGCTAGTTAAATGTCTAGAAGAAACAGAATATTTTAAAGATATTAATATTGCAGGAGCAGGTTTTATTAACTTAAGTTTTAAGGATGAGTTATTAACAGAATATGTGGAAAAAGTTTTTAAGAGTTCCACAAAAGATGTGGAAAAACTAGATAGTGATAGAATCATCATCGATTATGGTGGTGCGAATATCGCTAAAACTCTTCATGTGGGACATCTAAGAAGTGCAAATATTGGTGAAGCTTTAAAAAGACTTGCAAAACATCTTGGTAAGGAAGTAATCGCTGATGTTCACTTTGGAGACATTGGTCGTCAATCTGGAATGGTAATATATGAGATAAAAGAAAGATATCCTAATCTTAACTATTTTAGTGGAAAAGAAGAAACTACTTGGGATGAATTACCTATAACAGGAGAAGATTTAGAAGAAATCTATCCTACTGCAAGTATAAAAGCTAAAGAAAACGAAGAGATAATGGATGAAGTAAGAGATATAACTGCCGAATTAGAATCAGGTAAAAACAAAGGATATGTCGCTCTTTGGAATAAAATAAAAGAAATATCTACTAAAGATATAAAGAGTATTTATAAAGAATTAAATACAGACTTTGATTTGTGGGAAGGAGAAAGTGATGCTTTTCCTTATATAAAAGAAACTATTGATACAATGGAAAAATCTGGTTATTTAATAGAAAGTGAAGGAGCGAAAATAGTTGAAGTAATAGAAGATGATGATAAAGCACCTATGCCACCACTTGTAGTTATTAAAAGTAATGGAGCAACTTTATATGCCACAAGGGAACTTGCAACTATCACTTCCCGTATGAAAAGATTTAATCCTAAAGAAATATGGTATGTAGTAGATATGCGTCAAGGATTATACTTTGAGCAAGTATTTAGAGCAGCCTATAAAACAGGACTTGTCTCTAAAGATACAGTTTTAGAGTATTATGGCTTTGGAACGATGAATGGAACTGATGGTAAACCATTTAAAACAAGAGATGGTAATGCTGCAACTCTAAAAAGCCTAATTCAAAGTGTCAAAGAAGAAATACTTACTCATATGAATAAAGATATGGATAATAAAGAAGAAATAGCTGAAAAAATAACTATCGCAGCGATTAAATATGCTGACTTTTTACCTAATAGAACAACAGATTATATCTTTGAGCCTAGTAAATTTATTGATGTAGAAGGAAAAACAGGACCATATATTTTATATAATACTATTAGAATGAAATCTATTTTAAAGAAAGCAGAAGAACGAGGTATAGACTATAGTAACTACTATAATAAACCAACAGATACAGAAAAAGAAATAATCCTTTTATTAATGGAGAAGAATAATATTTTACATAAAGCTTATAATAATAAAGATTTAAGTTCTATAGCAGATTATCTTTATAACTTGACAAGCTTATACAGTAGATTTTATGAGGCAAATCACATCTTAACTGAAAGTGATGAAAAGATAAAAGAAAGCTGGCTTACATTAACAAAATTAGTTAAAGAAACCAACGAAGAACTACTAGATATACTTGCCATTGAAGTGCCAGAAAAAATGTAAAAAAATATAAATATATAAAAAAGTATTGCCTTTTATATGAAATCATGCTATAACTTTATCTGATTTAATACACAAATAAAAAATTATTACATATAATGTCTTAGCTATAGGAGGAATTTTTATGAAGTTAGCTAAAATGAAAAAAGAAGATTTAGAATTATTATCGCATAAGGATATAACATATTATATATTAGAAGAAGAAGGAAAAATGAATACTGCTGACCTTTTTAAAAGAGTAGTAACATTACTAGAACTTCCTAATAAAACTTTTGAGGAGAAAATAGGTGACTATTATACACTTCTTACAACTGATAAAAGATTCATTCTTCTAGAAGATGGTAACTGGGACTTAAGAAGTCGTCATACTTCTGATAAGATAGTTAAAGTAACAGATGATGAGGACGAAGAAGAAGAGGATGAAGAAATTAAAGAAGATACAATCTTACCAGATGAATCTGAAGAAGATAACTATGACTCTGGTGATACAGATGACGATGATGACTATGATGATGCTAATGAAGATTTAAAAGATTTAGTTGTAGTTGATGAAGATGAATTAGAAGAGAGCTAAAAATATTTAGTTCTTTTTTCTGTTATAATTATTATTGATAAAGGAAAGAAAGTTGCTGATGGTACACCCAAGTCTTTAGAAAATAATAATTACTATTTAAATTTAAGAGATAGTAGTAGTGTAAGTAATAATAATTTATAAGTAAAGACCTTAATCTTGAAAAAAAGTAGCTTTCATGTTATAGTATGCAATAAATTGGAAGTGATACTATGGATGTATTTATATTAAATGATGGTTGTGTAAGAGAAGATACTTTAACACAAAGTTTAAAGGAAAGACTAAAAGCAGCTAATCATACAATAACAACAAATTATAAGACTGCCGACATATTAGTTTATACAACATGTGCTGGAACAGGTCCTGCTATTGATGATTGTATAAGAACAAGTTACTATTTTAGTATTGCAAAAAAGAAAGAATCTATTCTAATAATAACAGGATGCTCATCAAGCCTCATAAAAGAACTAGATTTTGTAAAAAATAGAGAAGATATTAAAATAATTGAAAACAAAGACTTTATAGTACCAATAACAAATTATATTAATGAGGAAAACAAAAGAACTACCAAAAAAATATCCTTAGAACATGCTACTAGAAAATTATGTTCTAATGATGTTTATATCCAGTTTATGTTAGAAGATGGCTGTGCTAATAAATGTAGTTTTTGTAAACAACATTACTATCCTAAGAAAGTAGAATCAATTGAATATTATACAGCTTTAAATTATTTAAAAGAAAAAATAAGAACAGGCACTAAAATAATCGCTTTATCAGGAGAAAATACAACTCTTTATGGACTAGACCTTTATAAAAAACAAGTCCTTCATGAATTTATTCATGATTTAAGTATGGAAGAAGATTTAAAATACATCATATTAAATGAAATAACAGTACAGAATATGTACAAAGAATTATTAGAAGAGATTGCTAATAATCCTAAAGTAATTGATGTAACTATTCAATTAGAAAGTGCTAGTGATAAATTATTAACTGCTATGAATAGAGGCCATAATCTTGAAAAATATGACTTTATTGTAAGAAGATTACAAGAAAAAGGAAAAGTAATAAATACAATATTAATGAGTGGCTTTCCTAAAGAAACAAATGAAGATATTGAAAAGACAATAAATTACATTAATGATAGAAATATTTATGTAGAAGAAATTTGCAGTTATGAAGATTGTTATGCAATTCCTTCACATGAGTTTGAACAATTATCTGCAAGTGAAAAAAGAAGACATTTAAAGATTTATAAAGAAGCGATAAAAAAATCTAACTATAAAGTATTAGAAAATTTAATAGATTATCCATCTATAAATGCCCCAGTCGTAATAGGACATATTAATAATAGAGTATATTTAGGTAATACTTTTACTAATTACAGTATAAAAAAAGATTTATATGAACTACCACTTGGAACTGTAATAGAAGAAAAACCTAAAAGAATAGTAAAAAGTAAATGGGGAACGATAGACTACAACTATAGATATTGATTTAATAGAAAACAAGATTGTATTTAGGGATAAGCTATGCTATAATTACAAAGAAAAAGAAAGGACTGGTTATAATGATAGAACGTCTTGAAGCTACAGAAAAGAAATATATGGACTTACAAAAAGAACTAATGAGTGAAGAAGTCCTAAAAGATATTAATAAAACAAGAGAATTATCAAAAGAAATGTCTGAACTAGAAGAAGTAGTAACTGTTTATCGTGAATATAAAAAGGTTATTGAAGCTATTCCTGAGACTAAAGAAATGTTAAAAGATGATGAATTAAAAGATATCGCTAAAGAAGAGTTAAAAGATTTAGAAGAAAAGAAAGAAAAGTTAGAACATGACTTAGAGATACTTTTAATACCAAAAGATCCTAATGATAATAAAAACGTTATTGTGGAAATAAGAGGAGCAGCTGGAGGAGATGAAGCTAATATCTTTGCAGGTGACCTTTATAGAATGTATTCTAAATATGCTGACAAAGTAGGATTTAAAACAGAGTTAATCAATGCTGAAGAAGGAACAGCAGGAGGCTTTAGTCAAGTAGAATTTATGGTTAAAGGAAGTGGAGCTTACTCTAAACTTAAATATGAAAGTGGTTCTCACAGAGTACAAAGAATACCTGTAACAGAAAGTAATGGGAGAATCCAAACATCAACTGCAACAGTACTTGTAATGCCAGAAGCAGAAGATGTTAATATTGAAATAAATCCATCTGATCTTAGAATAGATATCTACAGATCATCTGGTTGTGGAGGACAAGGAGTTAATACAACCGATAGTGCTGTTCGTATTACTCATTTACCAACTAATACAGTAGTTACTTGTCAAAATGAAAGAAGTCAAATTCAAAATAAAGAACAAGCAATGAAAGTATTAAAAGCAAGACTTTATGAACAAGAATTAAGAAGACAAGAAGAAGAGTTAGGTGAGTCACGTCGTAATAAAATAGGTACAGGTGATAGAGCCGAAAAAATAAGAACTTATAACTATCCTCAAAATAGAGTAACAGATCATAGAATTGGTTTTACTACTAATAACTTAGATAGAGTTATGAATGGAGATTTAGAAGAGATAATAGATGCTTTAATTATGGAAGACCAAAGAAGAAAATTAGCAGGAGAAGAAGAATGACCGTTGAAGAGTTAATTGTCTATGGTAAAAAATATACAAGTAGTACTCATGCTAAAATGTTACTTGCTACATTCCTTGAAGTTAACCCCCTAGAACTATTAACTATTTTAGACAAAGTAGTAGATGATAGTATTATTAATCCTTATAAAGAATCTTTAAAAGCCTTAAGTGAAAATAGACCTATTCAATACGTAATAGGTCATGTTAATTTCTATGGATTAAAGTTTAAAGTTAATGAAAATGTCCTAATACCACGATTTGAGACAGAAGAGTTAGTTGAAAATATTAAAAATTATCTTGAAAAGAAAAATATAACTAATCCTAAAATATTAGATTTAGGTTGTGGCAGTGGTGTTATAGGCCTAACTTTGAAAAAATTTTTTAAAGATGCAGATGTTACTTTAGTTGATATAAGTTATGAAGCCTTAGAAGTAGCAAGAGATAATGCTAAAAGTCTAGGTTTAGATGTTAACTTCATAAAAAGTGATTGGTTTGAAAACATACCTTTAGATAAGTATGATGTTATAGTATCAAATCCCCCATATATTAAAACTGATGAAGAAATAGAAGAGATAGTAAGAAAGAATGAACCACATCTAGCCTTATATGGTGGATTAGATGGTCTAGACTGCTATAGAAATATTTTAAAAGATATTAATAACTATTTAAAAGATGATTACTTAATCGCCTTTGAAATAGGTTATCTTGAAGGACAAGAATTAAAGCTATTAGTAGAAAATACTATACCTAATAGTAAAGTAATTATTAAAAAAGATTTAAGTAATAAAGATAGAATGCTTTTTGTCGAAAAAAATATTGATTAAAAAATTAAAATATCACTCATTAATTAAGTGTAGAAAGGGTGATATTTTTATATGAAAAAATATTTAATCTTAGCAAGTTTAATCTTAGTATTTATACCAAATTTAAATAAAGAAAGTGATGAAATAATTATTCCCGATGAAGCGATTAGATTTAGAGTAGTAGCAGAGTCTAATACTAAAGAAGACCAAGAAACTAAAACAATAGTAAAAGAAGTCTTAGAAGAAGATTTAGATACACTTTTAAAGGATAGTACTTCAATTGATGAAACAAGGTCTATTTTAAAAGAAAATCAAAATCATTTTGAATCTCTAGTAGAAAGAACGCTTTTAACAAATAAGATAAATACAACATATAAAGTTAATTTTGGAATTAATTATTTTCCAGAAAAAAACTATAAAGGAGTTATCTACGAAGAAGGTTATTATGAATCTTTGGTTGTAACACTTGGAAGTGGTAATGGCGAAAATTGGTGGTGTGTTTTATTTCCTCCATTATGTCTAATGGAAGGCGAAGAAACTAATACTGATGAGGTAGAGTATAAATCATTTGTTAAAGAAATGATAGATAAATACCTATAATAAATATCCACCTATCCGAATAAAATTTGATAGGTGATTACTTTGGATATTTTAGAGTTAATAATATTAGCGATAGGACTAAGTATGGATGCCTTTTCTTTATCTATCGTTTATGGTACTTTAAATCTATCAAATAAAATTAAAAACTTTTTAAGTATAACAGTAGGAATATTCCACTTCATAATGCCACTATTAGGAAGTATATTAGGACTATTTATTATTCACCATATAATTAGTAATCCTGATATTTTAGTAGGAATAATATTTACTATTCTAAGTATTGAGATGTTATTTAATATAAAAGAATTAGATGAAGAGAAAAAAGATTTTAAAAGTCTAGCGAATGCTTTTATCTTTGGTTTTAGTGTTAGTATAGATAGTTTCTCAGTAGGAATAGCATTAGGAACTCATAATGAAAATATTATTTTAGCAGGAACACTATTTGCCATAACAAGTTTTATCTTTACTTTTTTAGGACTTAATATAGGTAAGTTTTTAACTTTAAAATTTGGTAAAATCGCCAATATCATAGGAAGTATTTTATTATTGGTCTTAGCACTTACCTATTTCTTCGAATAAAAAGTAAAATTTTGTAAAAACTATAATTGGGTGAAGTTTTATGAGTATAAAAAGATTAATCAGTGATGAAGAGATGGAAGAGATTATCAAAAAAGAAATACTTCCTTTAAGATTTCATACTGTAAACCCACTTGTAAAAGAAGTTAAATAACACTTCTTTTCTTTGTGGTTATATAACCAATATGATATATTGAATTAGAGGTGAGAATGTGAAAGAGTGGAATGCAGTATTTATTTATAAAGCAATTTTATCTATTGTTATTATAATTGTTTTAATAGTTCTAGTTGATTTACTGGCATATTCGGTACAACACGCAGGCTATAATCAATGTCAAGCTGAAGTAGAGAAAGCAGACGCAATTAATAATTATGCTACATCAAATTTACGAGCATCAGGTGTACAAGGAAGATATAGTAGACATCCATCAAATATTGTATGTGAAAGCCCACAAACAATATTTAGCGATATTTGGTCAGAGTAAACATTTTTACAAAAATGTGATAATTTAAGCAAAAATGCTTGCAAAAGCGTGATAAAAAGTTTGAAAAACGTTGCAAAAGTGTGATTAAATGCTATAATATAGTATATACTACATATAGGAGGTGTTACATATGCAACGTTTTATTATGGAAAAATTAGTTAAATGGAAGAATGATAAAAATAGAAAACCCTTAATATTAAAAGGAGCAAGACAGGTAGGAAAAACATATATATTGAAAGAATTTGCAAAGAACGAGTATCTTGACCTTGCATATTTTAACTTTGATCATGATGAGTCTTTAGCAAGTCTTTTTAAAAATAGTAAAGATCCTAAAAGAATTATAGAACAGCTAATATTAGTACACGGTAAAAAAATAGTACCAGGGGAAACGTTAATATTTTTCGATGAAATACAGGAATGTAGTGATGCTCTTAATTCTCTTAAATATTTTTATGAAGAAGCTAATGAATATCATATTGTCTGTGCAGGAAGTCTTCTTGGAATAAGATTATCACATACTTCTTTTCCAGTAGGTAAAGTAGATTTTCTAAATATGTATCCTATGACCTTTAGTGAATTTCTTATCGCCGATGGTAAAGAAAATTTAGTAGAGTTTATGAAAGGTATCACCAAAGCAGAAAAAATACCCGATGTATTTAGAATAGAATTAGAAGAAAAACTAAAAACTTATTTTATTATTGGAGGAATGCCAGAAGTAGTAAAATCTTGGACTGAAGATAAAGATATAGAAAGAGTTAATTATCTTCAAGGAAATATTTTAAATTCTTATGAAACAGACTTTTCTAAACACACAACTAATAGTGAAGCGAATAAAATATCTATAATATGGAACAATATTCCTTCACAACTTGCTAAAGAAAATAAAAAATTTGTATACAAAGCTTTGAAGGAAGGAGCAAGGGCTAGAGAATATGAAAGTGCTCTTAACTGGTTAAATGATGCCAATTTAATTACAAAAGTATATAACATTACTAAGCCTGACGTGCCATTAAAAGCTTATGTAGATTTAGACTCTTTTAAAATATATATGAATGATGTAGGACTTTTAAGAAGAATGTCTAATTTAGATAGTAGTATTATCTTAGAAGAAAATAAATTGTTTGAAGAATTTAAAGGTTCATTTTCAGAGAACTACTGTTTAAATATGTTAACTTACATAAATGATGAAATTCCTTATTATTTTACATTTCAAAGAAATGAAGTAGACTTTATAATTCAATATAAAAACAAAACTATTCCAATAGAAGTAAAATCAAGTAGAAATAGAAACCATATAAGTTTAACTAAATATAATGAAAAATATAATCCTGATATAATGGTAAGACTATCATTAGATAATTTAGATAAAAGCGGTAATGTAATAAATATACCATTATACCTTATTGAGTATATAAATAACATAATAGAAAACAATAGTTAGGAAAGTAATCTTTCCTCTTTTTCTTTTGACAAACACTAGATACTTGCTTTATTATATATATATGAAGGTGATAATAGTGTTAGTAAATTTTAATGAAATGTTAAAAGACGCAAAAGAAAAGAAATATGCCGTTCCTCATTTTAATATTAATAATTTGGAATGGGCAAAATACATTTTAGAGAAAATGCAAGAAGAGAATCTTCCTGTAATATTAGGAGTTAGTGAAGGTGCTAAAAAATATATGGGAGGTTTTTATGTAATTAGATGTATGGTAGAAGGTCTAATTAAAGATTTAAATATAACTATCCCTGTATGTCTACATCTAGACCATGGAAGTAGTTTTGAATCTTGTAAAGAAGCGATAGATGCTGGATTTTCTAGTGTTATGATAGATGCTAGTAAATATGATTTAGAAACTAATAAAAAGATAACTAAAGAAGTAGTAGATTATGCTCACTCTAAAGGTGTATCAGTAGAAGCAGAAGTAGGTCATGTTGGTGGTACTGAAGATAATGTTTATGGTGATGTTTTTAGAGCAACTCTAGAAGACTGTATAGAAATATCTAAAACAGGAATAGATGCTCTAGCACCAGCTCTAGGTTCAGTACATGGACTATACAAAGGAGAACCTAATCTAGACTTTGAAAGGATGAAACAAATAGATGAGACTTTATCTATTCCTTTAGTACTACATGGTGGAACAGGTATTCCTTATGATATGATAAAAAAAGCAATAAGCTGTGGAATTAGTAAAATAAATATAAATACAGAACTACAAGTAACTTGGCATAAAGCAGTAGCTGATTTTATTAATGCAAATCCAAGTGTTTATGACCCAAGAAAAGTAATAGGTAGTGGAGAAGCTGCTATGAAAGATAAAGTAAGTGAACTTGTAGATGTTTTTAACCCAAATCATATTAGTTCCAAAAATTAAATTAATAATATAATATAGTAGAAAGTGTGTGATTAACTATGAAAATGCTTGAAATAAAAGGAGGTAATCCTCTTACTGGAACAATAAGAATAAGTGGGGCTAAAAATAGTGTTGTGGCATTAATACCAGCAGCGATTTTATCAAGTGAAGAAGTAACAATCTGTAATGTCCCTGATATTACTGATACCACTGCTCTTTGTGAAATATTAGAGTTTTTAAATGTTGATGTAAAACGGGCAACAGAAAGTCTAGTTATTAATCCATCAAACATGGAAAATAAAGAAATACCTAGTATGTATACTAAAAAATTAAGAGCATCATACTACTTTATGGGAGCAATGCTTGGTAAATATAAAAAAGTAACTATGGCTTTACCTGGAGGGTGTTCAATTGGTGCAAGACCAATTAATCTTCATCTTAAAGGTTTTGAAGCATTAGGGGCAACTGTAACTAATAAAGAAAATATTTATACCGTAGAAGCTAAAGAGTTAAAAGGTGCCAATATCTACCTTGACTTTGCAAGTGTAGGAGCAACTATTAACATCATGTTAGCAAGTGTTTTAGCAAAAGGAACAACCATCATTGATAATGCAGCCAAAGAACCAGAAATCGTTAATGTAGCAACACTCCTTAACAATATGGGAGCTAAAATAAGAGGAGCAGGAACAAGTAGTATTGAAATAACAGGAGTAGAAAAACTTGGTAAATGTTTCCATGAAGTAATTCCTGATAGAATAGAAGCAGGTACTTATGTAATACTTGGCGCTGCTATCGGTAATAATCTAAAAATATCTAATATTATCCCAGAACATATAGAAGCACTAACTAGCAAACTAGAAGAAATGGGAGTATTTCTTGATATAGGAACAGACTATATAATTGTAAGTAGTGGAAAAGACTATAAGCCAGTAAATGTTAAAACTCAAACCTATCCAGGTTTTGCCACAGACTTACAACAACCCCTAACACCACTCCTTACTATGTGTAATGGTAGAAGTAAAATAGAAGAAACAATTTACGAAAATAGATTTATGCATATTCCATACTTAAATCAAATGGGTGCAGATATAAGAGTAAAAAATCAAACTTCAACTATTATTGGCCCTACTAAATTAACAGGAACAGATGTAGTTGCAACAGACCTTAGAGCAGGAGCATCTCTTGTAATAGCTGGCTTAATGGCTAAAGGAACAACTAAAATAACTAATGTTGAACACATACTTAGAGGTTATGAAAATATCGTTGAAAAACTGCTAGGAGTAGGAGCTAATCTAGAATTAAAAGACATATAGAAGCATTAAAAAGAGACTAGAGAAATATAATTATAATATATGACTCTAGTCTTTTTTTGGAGGTAAAAATGAAAAAAATACTATGCCTTTTAATCATATGTCTTTTAGTTTATACAATCTATTACTTCAACCATACAGATAAAATTACTTATATATCAATAGGAGACTCTTTAAGTGTCGGAATAGACTCTAACGGTAATACAAACTATGGTTATAGTAATTATCTTGCTAACTATCTTAAAGATAAAGATTTATTAACAAGTTACAATAATTATTTTTCTACAAGTGGTACTAGAATAATAGATTTAAAAAATAAACTTGAAACAAATTGGACTATAAAAAAAGATGGCAAATCTTTATCTTTAAAAAAATGTCTTCGTGAAGCTGAATTAGTAACTTTATCAGTAGGAATGGATGATATTCTAACAGAATTAACTTTATCCACAGTATCTGTGGAAAATCTATCTAACAAAGAAATAACTACAATAGTAGATAAAACAGTAAATGAGTTAGATTCTCTTTTTAAAGAATTAAGAAAATATGCTAAAGAAGATATAATCTTTATAGGGTTTTACAATCCTTTAGAAGAAGAAACATTAACTACAGAAAGGTTGTATACATATTTAATTACCAAGACTAAAGAACTAACTAAAACATATAATATCGAATATTTAGACATCTATAATCTATTTAAGAAAAATAAAGATTACATAGATAATCCTACTAACATATATCCAACAACAGAAGCATATCAAATGATTGCAACAAAAATAATAGAGAATTATTTATAGATAAGAGCTAGTAAAAACACTCTTGCATAAAAGATACTTATATGATAAGATGTATATGTAAGAAAAAATTCATACAATAGTAAAAGGAACACTTAATATTTCCGTGTTGAGTGAGCCAACATATAATTGTTAAACCACCTAATCCACGTTGTGAGTTAGGTGACTTTCTTTTATATTAATACTATAAACAGTAAGAATAGTAAAAGGAAGATTATAATTACTAAAGAAAAAATTAAAAATCTTTCTTGTTCATTCTAACACCTCCCTCGTTTATAGAGTTTGGCTTCACCCAACTATTAAATGTTCCTAAGCTAATAGTATCATACTATTTCTTTTAATACAAGAAAAAAATGTAATAAAAAAGATACGAATTTTCGTAAATGCAATTTTAGATTTGATTTTTAAGGATGAAAATCCATTAAAAACCTTGTCAAATCTTAAATAATTTGATATATTAAGTAGCGAATTAGTTCCTTAAAGGGATGATTTCTATGATAAATAAATTATCATGGCGAAAGGAGAGAAGAAAAATGGCAAAAAACAATCCAGCAAACTATAGACCATGTAAAGTAACATGTGCTTGTGGTGCTACATTTGAAGTTATGTCTAACAAAGACGAACTTACAGTTGAAGTATGTTCAAATTGTCATCCATTCTATACAGGAAAACAAGGAAGAGCATCTAAAGCAGGACAAGTAGAAAAGTTTAATAAGAAATATGGTTTTAATAAAAAAGATTAGAGAATAAGGCAGTGTTTACTGCTTTTTTCTTTTAAATTATGTTATACTAAAGTAGGGGAATAAAAATGTATGATTTTACTTTAGATGAAATATTATATCTTAATAATAAAAAAATATATGAAACATATCTTAAAGAATTAGAAACTTTAAAAACTAATAGAATAGCAAAACAAATAGTGGAAAGAATGTATGGTGAAAGTATAAATAAAATATGTGAAGCCATATTAAAAGAAGAAACAATTAATACTAGCATGGATAGTGATTTCTTTTTAGGAGACAAATTTAATTAAAAAAGGAGGACTTTATTTAAACTATCGTCCTATGTTAGAAAATCTAACTACCAAGAAAGTATATGTTTTAAAAAGAAGTATTAAAGTAGAACCAGCATATTTTGATTTACTACCTACAAATATAAGAGAATTAGAAGAACTAAACTATAAAATGAAATTACAAATAGAAGATAACTATATAGACTATTCCCATCTTAATCAAGTAATGGGAGGAGAACTAGTTTTAAGGAGGTTAAATAAATGAGACTAGGAATAACTAATGACCATAGAGGTTATAAATTAAAAGTAGAACTTTTAGAAAAATTAAAAAAAGATTATGAAGTAATAGATTATGGTGCTAAAGGAACAGAAAATGTTGATTATCCTTTATATGCTTTTAAATTAGGAAAAGCTTTAACTAATAAAGAAATAGACTTTGGTATAGCCATATGTGGTAGTGGCATAGGTATATCAATCGCTTGTAATAAAGTAAAAGGAATACGTGCTGCTAGAGTCATATCAATAGAAGATGTAATAGAAACAAGAAATGACAATGATGCTAATATTATTTGTTTAAATGAAAATATGGATGCAAATTATGCTTATAACTTAATTACAACCTTTATAACAACTCCTTTTTCAACAGAAGAAAGACATATTAGAAGAGTAAATCAAATAAAAGAATATGAGGTAAATAATGAGCGTTAAATATTTTTTATATTTTATCGTAACAATTATTGTTATTTGGAGTTTAGATTCAATTAACATTAATGCTATTTTTAAAAAAAATAAAATTTGGCAAGCAAGAGTATTCTATTTCTTCTTAGCAATTGCCTTAATCTATTTAGTAACAAACTGTATTTACGACTTATATGAATCAGCAATAATTGTTTAAAAAATAAAATTTAAAGTATAATTTTTTCATTTTCGTTAAAACTCTTAATGAGGTGGTGGATAATGAAAAAATTAAGATTAAAAAAAGGTGTTATAATCGGTGCTTATTTAATTGCTTTCTCTCTAACAGGAATGAGTGCTTTCTTTGTAAGTCAAAACATGCAAGCGAATAATCCTACTGAAGAAGACATAGAATATGTTAACTCATCCATAATAGATGATAAAAAAGATCAGGAAGTAATTAAAGAAGAAGTAAAAATGGTAAAACCATATACAAATGACCAAGTAGAAACACTTAAATATTTCTATGATTATCTTGGAGAAGCATCTTCTCAAGAAAAATCAATACTTTATCATGAAAATACTTACATTCAAAATTCAGGTATGGATTTTGGTCTAACAGATACCTTTGATGTAGTATCAGTATTAGATGGAACGGTCTTGGATGTAAGAGAAGATGAACTTCTTGGAACAGTAGTAGAGATAAAACATGATAATGACTTCATTAGTAGTTATCAAAGTTTAAGTGAAGTATCAGTTAAAAAGAATGATACAGTTAAACAAGGTCAAGTAATTGGTAAAAGTGGAACTAATACAATCGATCAAGACTTAGGAAATCATCTACACTTTGAATTATATAAATCTGGAGAAGTAGTTGATCCTAGTAAATATTTTGATCAAGTAATTAGTAACGAAGATAATAAACAAACAACTACTGAAACAAAAACAGAAGAACAAACCGAAGAAAATACTAACACTAATGAAGAAACGGAGTAAAATACCGTTTTTTTTCTAACAAAAGGAATTTACAATGAATTATATTTCTGCTAAAATATTAACAGTAAAAGGACGTGATAAGATGTTATCAAAAGATATTGGTATAGATTTAGGTACTGCAAATGTATTAATATATATAAAAGGAGAAGGAATAGTCTTAAATGAACCTAGTGTAGTTGCTATCGACACAGATAATAAGAAAGTTGTAGCAGTAGGTAAAGAAGCTAGTGAAATGCTAGGAAGAACTCCAGAGAAAGTAAAAGCTATTAAGCCTATGAAAGATGGTGTAATAGCTGATTTTGAGATTACAGAAATAATGTTAGATTATTTTATTAGAAAAATACATGCTAGAAACTTTCTATCAAGACCTAGAATATTAATATGTTGCCCTACCAATGTAACACCTGTTGAAAAGAATGCTATTAAAGAAGCAGCAGAACGTACAGGAGCAAGAAAAGTATATCTAGAAGAAGAACCTAAAGTAGCAGCAATAGGAGCAGGTATGGATATCTCTAAACCTAGTGCTAACATGGTAATAGATATTGGAGGAGGAACAACAGACATTGCTATTCTTTCTTTAAATGATATAGTTAGTAGTTCTTCAGTTCGTATAGCAGGAAATGTTTTTGATCAAGATATTGTTAAATATGTAAAAGAAAAATATAAATTACTAATAGGAGAAAAGACAGCAGAGGATATAAAAATAGAATTTGCAAACCTATATGAACCTGATAAGAAAAACAAACTAGAAGTAAGAGGAAGAGATTTAGTAACAGGACTTCCTAATACTATTGAAATAAGTGAAACAGAAACAGAAGAAGCTCTACACGAATCAATCTATAAAATAGTAAAAGCAGCGACTAATGTTTTAGAACAAACTCCACCAGAGTTATCAGCAGATATTGTGGATAAAGGTATAATATTAACTGGAGGAGGTTCAATGCTTAAAGGATTAAATGAAGTCTTAAAAAAAGAATTAAAAGTACCAGTTTTAATAGCAGATAGTCCTCTAACTTGTGTAGTAGAAGGAACAGGAGTACTATTAGACAATATTAAACTATTAGAAGATAACTAAAGATAAGCTTTAGTTTTTCTTTTGTTGTCAAAATTTGTCTAACTTGCTATAATTGTTTTAGAAAAGAGGAAGAACTATGAGTCCAGAAATAATAGAAACTATAAAAATAGTAGTAACAACCTTTATATGTTCTGCTATAATAATGCCTTTTATGAAAAGAATAGCAAGGCATATCGGAGCGATGGATATACCAAGAAGCGATGAAGGACATAGACATATACATACAAAAGCTACACCTAAATTAGGAGGAGTAGGGATATTTTTAGCCTTCTTAATAGGATATATGTTATTTGGAACAGAAAGTGTCCAAATGAACTCTATATTAATAGGTAGTTTTATTATAATATTAACTGGTATTGCCGATGATATTAAACCCTTAAGAGCTAGAACAAAGTTAATAGGGCAAATAATTGCTGCTTCAATTCTTGTTTTCTATGGAGGTTTTCTCTTAAACAACATAACAGCTTTTGGTTATACTATTAATTTTGGTTGGTTCTCTTACCCATTAACAATACTCTTTGTAGTAGCATGTGTTAATATAATAAACTTAATTGATGGACTAGATGGCTTAAGTGGAGGAATTAGTAGTATATTCTTCTTAACTATAGGTATAATTGGTTATTTCCAAGGACGTAGTGGTACTTTAGTTATGATATTAACATTTATTATGTTAGGATCCACATTAGGCTTTTTACTACATAATTTCTATCCTGCTAAAATATTCTGTGGAGATTGTGCCATGTACTTAGGCTTTATGATAGCAGTTATCACTCTTCTAGAGTTTAAAGGACCAGCTTTAACAAGTTTATTCGTTCCTCTAATGATTTTAGGAATACCTATACTAGATACTTTATTTGCTATCATAAGAAGACTGTTAAAACATCAAGCACCATTTTCTCCAGATAAAGAACATATACATCATCAACTACTTGGCATGAACTTTTCTCAAAGAACAACAGTGCTAATAATATATGGTTTTAACTTACTATTTGCCTTTGCTTCTATCTTTTATTCTCTAAAAGATCCTTTCATGGGAAAAATATTATATATAATTATATTTATTATTGTAGTTTGGTTTGTATTAAGAACTACAGTTATCTCTAAAAAGAACAAAGAAGTAACAGATAATATTATTGAAAAAGTAGGCGAAGTCATCAAAAAAGAACCTAAATCTAAAAAAATTAAAAATAGGGCTAAATAGCTACTATTTTTTTTTGACAAAAATCCTATAAACTGGAAATATATGGTAAAATTTAAGGGTGTGCAGTATGAGAAGGAGGAGGTAGTAGTGTTAAATTTTATTATATGTGATGACGAAAAGGAATTTAGAGATTTAATAAAAGGTGAGATTGATAAATTCATGATGAATTACGATGTTGAATACAAGAAATATGAATGTGAAAACTATGAGAAAGACTTTGAAACTCTTGCTAGAAAAGAGATGGGTTTTAAAGTGTATTTCTTTGATATTAAAACTAAAAATGGCTCTGGTTTAGATGCTGCTAGGTTCGTAAGAGAAGAACTAGATGATTGGAGTTCTATTATTATAATTGTAACTGCCTTTGCAGAATATAGATATGAGGCATTATCAAATAGATTATATTTACTAGATTTCATTAGTAAGTTTGATAATTGCAAGCAGAAATTAAAAGAAACTCTAAAGATAATTTATAAGCAATATAACAGTAGAGAAAAGTGCCTTAATTATGAGTATAACTATACTTTATATAAGATAGAACTAAAGAATATTATCTTTATAGAGAAAGAACAAGATAGTAAAAGATGTATAGTTCATACAGACTATGGTACATTCAAAGCCCCTTTTACATTAAGCGCAATATCTAAGCAATTAGATAAGAGATTCTTAAAAGTACATAAAAGTTTAATTTTAAATACGGATAAAATAAGAGAGTATGATACAAAAGAAAATGAAGTTCTATTTGTTAATGGTGTGAGTACTAACTTAATATCTAGATCAGGGAAAAAGGAGTTGATTGAGTATGTTACTAATAGTTGAAATTGTTAATATATTTGTGATGAACATAATAGCAATATTTATTACAAAAAAAATTACAAAATCACAAATAAGATTATTTACAGTAAAAAATTTTTTATGGCTAATCCTAAGCATATTACCAACAATAGTTTTCTATACAGCAGGATATAATTTTTCAACATTTCTGACATTCTTAATTTTAATACTAAGTACTAAAAAAATATTAGACATAGATATACTTGTTAGTGCTATCTTGATTTTATATATTATGATATTATCAACAATACCTGATTTAATAGGATCTGCGATAATAATGAATTTTATTAGTTTTAAAGAAATTCACAATAATTTTTTAGTTTTATTTATAACAAATACACTTGTGTCTATTCTAACATATTTTATTTTCAAAATTTCCTTCATTAATAAAATTGCTATTGCTATTGTTAATAAATTACAGAAACAAGAGAACAGAAGAATTATTATATATTTACTTTTTGCCTTTATAGCCATATGTATAATGTATTATACAACTTCTAGCATTTTTACACCAACAAAAGACTATTTTGTAGCTAATTTAGTTATAGTTTCTTTTATTTTCTTAATTTTTATCTATATGAATGAAATTATGAAATATGATAAATTACTGATGCAAAACAATACCTTATATGAATGTATGCAAAATGTTGAAAACTACCAAGAACAACAAGATTTATGTATGCATGAATATAAGAATCAATTATCTAAAGTAATAGATGCTACTACAGATGAAAAAGTAATTAATATTGTAAAAAACATTTTAAAAGTAGATTCATCCAATGAAAATTATATTTTAGGTAAGATAAAATATCTCCCTAAAGGTGAAATTAAAAGTTTAATATATTATAAATTATTAGTATCAAATAAAAAGAACCTTAATACATCAATTGATATAAGTCCAAAAATCGAAGAGAAAGATTTTAAACTACCTCCTAACGTTAATAATGAATTGAGTCAGTTAATAGGAATTTATTTTGATAATGCTATTGAAGCAGCGAGCCACTCTGCAAAAAAACAAATAGCTTTAGAAGTTTATAAAATAAAAAACAGTTTGTTTTTCGTAATTACAAATAGTTATAAAGGAAATATTAATCTTAACAATATAATGAAAAAAGGATTTTCAACAAAGGGAAATAGTCGAGGTAAAGGATTATATTTTGCTAATAAAATAGTCAAAAATTCAACTTATTTTACCAACGAAACAAAAATTATGGATGATTATTTTATTCAAAAGTTAGAGCTAAAATTAAAATAAAAAGACACTTAAGAAAGTATCTTTAAAAAATATTAAAAATTGTTATTAATCCATATTTTTTAATGCTTTTGGTTCTTCTATCATCCACCAAGCACATCCAATACTAGCACTAGCAGTAGCTAACATAGCAACAGCAGCTAGAACTTTAGCCATTCTTTTTTTCATTTCCTTTTCATTCCTTTCTTTACTACTATTTATTTAAACATAAAATGTTTAAACCTTTTTATAATTTCTATATGGTTCTTTAAATATTAAATACATAATAGGAGATATTAAGATAGTTTCAATAAGTAATGCAGCCATCAATAAATTACTGATTTCATAGCCATTAAACACTATAATAAGAATACTATATATAACTGCTAAACTAGAAGCAACTACTTTTCTAATAATTCTTTTTCTCTTATTAGTTAAAGGTCTTTTCCAAGTATCAGCAGGTGCACAGATTATAAATGTTATAACTGAAACTATACATAGAATTATTTTAATAGTAAGACTTACTTCAATATTAGTAAATAAATAAGGTAGTCCTAAAACTAAAAGTGTACTTGCTATCAAACAAACTACAGACTTACTTGCATGAAAACCAAAACCAGGGAATCTTATTATATTAAAAAATATTAATGTAATAATAAATTCCTTAATAAACCCAAGAAGAAATGCTATTAAAAAAATTATTACTAGCTTAGTTATTGACATGTATAATCCCTCTAAACCATAAGCCAATTTTTCTTTATCCTCTTGGTTTAAATCTTTTTGATTACTGGCAATAAAGTTCATAGTATGATTTAAAAATACTTCTTTCATACCATCCTCCTATGCTATAATCATTTTACCTCTATCTTTAATAAAAAGAATAATATTTCCATTAAAAGAGATAGATTAACTATTAACTGTAATTTCGACATATTTTTTTATAAAAAATACAGAAAAGGGCATGAAAATAACATTTAACGGAAAATATGCTGTTATTTAAATCATCATTGTTATAATAGGTTCACATCGTTTGAAAAGTAGTTCTAGTTAAGAAGGAATAAAAGATGTGGAGGTGAGTCTAGTGATTGGAAGAGTAAAATGGTTCAATAATGAAAAAGGCTATGGATTTATTGAATACAAAGAAAACGAAGATATTTTCGTTCATTATTCAACTATTAATTGTGACGGTTATAAAACTTTGTCTGAAGGTCAATATGTAGAATTTACATTACTTGAAACTAGCAAAGGATATCAAGCAGTCGATGTAACACCAATAAAAGAACCAGCTTTATCAAAATAGTTGGTTTTTTGCTCCTTTTGTGGTATATTAATACTAAGGAAGGTGATAATATGGAAATTATTATTCGTGGTGACAAAATTGAAGTAACTGCTGCTATGAAAGACTACATTAATGAGAAATTGAAAAGACTAGAGAAATATCTAGAAAATAGTGATAATGTACGTGCTAACGTAGTAGTAAAAGTTAAAGGACATATGCAAACTGTCGAAATTACAATTCCACTTCACAATTTTATTATTAGGTCTGAAGAGACACAGGATGATTTCTATGCATCAGTAGATAAAGCTATAGATGTTATAGAACGTCAAATAAGAAAGAATAAGACTAAGATTAAAGCTAAAGAAGCAAAGACTAGAATTGACTTTAGTATTGTAGATATTGAAGAAGAGGAACATGAAGAAAATAATATTATCAAACATAAGAAAATAGAAGTAAAGCCAATGGATGAAGAAGAGGCAATACTTCAATTAGAATTACTAGGTCATGAATTTTATTTATTTAAAAATGTTGACACTGACAAAGAAGCAGTGGTTTATAAAAGAAAAAATGGTGGCTATGGTATAATAGAAGCCGAGTAAAACTGAATAAAGCCAAGTAAACAAGGAATGATATTAAAAATATCATTCTTTTTTTGACAAAATAACCTTAAAAGCTTTTTATTATCTTTATTTTTTGATAAAATACTATATGCAAGGAGATGTTTATAATGGGATTATTTAGAAAACTATTTGATCATGAATATAAAGAATTAAAAAAGTTTACAGCACAAGCTGACAAAATAGTCGCTCTTGATGAAGAGATGACTAAGTTAAGTGATGATGAATTAAAACATAAAACAGAAGAGTTTAAAGAAAGATTAGCAAATGGAGAAACACTAGAAGATATCTTAGTAGAAGGTTTCGCTGTAGCAAGAGAAGCAGCATATCGTGTTATAGGAGAAAAGCCTTTCTATGTTCAAATACTAGGTGCCCTAGCAATTCACTATGGAAATATAGCCGAGATGAAAACTGGTGAAGGTAAAACCCTAACTTGTGTAATGCCTGCCTATCTTAATGCCTTAGAAGGAAAAGGTGTTCATATTATTACAGTTAATGAATATCTTGCAACTCGTGATGCTGAATGGATGGGAGGAATACATAGATTTCTTGGTTTAACAGTAGGTGTTAATACAAGAGATATGTCTCCTAAAGAAAAACAAGAAGCTTATAACTGTGATATCTTATACTCTACTAATAATGAGATAGGATTTGATTACTTAAGAGATAATATGGTAATTAGAAAAGAAAATAGGGTACAACGTCCTCTAAACTTTGCTATCGTCGATGAAGTTGACTCTATTCTAATTGATGAAGCGAGAACTCCATTAATAATATCAGGAGGTGCACAGCATAGTGCAAATCTATATATAGATGCCGATAAATTTGCTAAATCTCTTAAAGAAGAGACTGATTATATCTGTGATGAGACAGGTAAAAGTACAATCAGTGTATCACTTACTGATGAAGGTAGTGAAAAAGCAGAGAAAATGTTTAAGATTAAAAATCTATATGAAATAGAAAATGCTACTTTACTACATTATATTAACCAAGCCCTACGTGCTAATTATGCTATGAAAAAAGATGTAGACTACGTTGTTCAAGATGATGAAGTAGTAATAGTAGATCAATTTACTGGACGTTTAATGAAAGGAAGAGCTTATAGTGATGGACTTCATCAAGCGATAGAAGCTAAAGAAGGAGTTAAAATCAACCAAGAAACTAAAACACTTGCAACTATTACCTTCCAAAACTTATTTAGAATGTATAAAAAACTATCAGGTATGACTGGTACTGCTAAAACAGAAGAAGAAGAATTTAGAGATATCTATAATATGTATGTTATTGAAATACCTACTAATAAACCAGTTATAAGAGTAGATGCACCAGACTTAGTATTTGCAACACGTAGTGCTAAATATAAAGCTATTATTAATGAGGTAAAGAATCGTTATGATAAAGGACAACCAGTTTTAATTGGTACTATAGCCATTGAAACCAGTGAATTAATTAGTGACTTATTAAAGAAAGCTCATATTCCTCATGAAATATTAAATGCTAAAAACCATGCTCGTGAAGCAGAAATAATTTCTAAAATCGGAGAACATCGTTCTGTTACAATCGCTACTAACATGGCAGGACGTGGTACTGATATCAAACTATCAGATGAAATAAGAGAACTTGGAGGACTTTGTGTAATAGGTACTGAACGTCATGAATCACGTCGTATTGATAATCAGTTAAGAGGACGTTCTGGTCGTCAGGGAGATCCAGGTTATACTCAGTTCTTTGTCTCTATGGAAGATGACTTGATGATTAGATTTGGTAGTGAACATATTCGAGAGATGATGAAAAGCTTTGGTTTTGGAGATCAAGCTATTCAAAGTAAAACCTTTACAAAAGCAATAGGAACTGCTCAAAAACGTGTAGAAGGAAATAACTTTGATGCTAGAAAACATTTACTACAATATGATGATGTTATGAATACTCAAAGAGAAATCATGTATGGTAAACGTAATGAAATCCTAGATAGTGAATCTATTCATGAAACAGTATTAAACTCTATTCATAATCATGTTACAGATTTAGTTAAATCAAGAAATGCTGATAGTACAATTACTGAAGAAGAATTACAAAGTATTACAGATTTTGCTAATGAAAACTTACTAAAGAACGATATAAGTAAAGTAGAATTAGAAAATAGAGATGCTGATGATATAATAGAATATATTTATGAAAAAGCTAAAGAAGAATATGAAGCTAAGATTAAAGAAGTGCCAGTAGAAATTAGTAATGAATTTGAAAAAGCTTTATCACTACAAGTTATAGATAACTACTGGATGGAACAAATAAATGTTATGTCTCACTTAAGAGAAGGTATCTATCTTCGTCAATATGGACAAGATGACCCACTAAGAGCATACACTACAGAAGGTTATGGACTATTTGATGATATGCTTCAAAAAATAGATAGAGATATAACTGTATTCTTACTTAAAGCAGAAATAAGACAAAACATCGAAAGAAAGCAAGTTGCAAAGAATCAACAGACTAATGATGTTAAAGATACAAAGAGAACACCTAAGAAAGTAAAAAAAGTAGGTAGAAATGACCCATGTCCATGTGGAAGTGGTAAGAAATATAAACAATGCTGTGGAAAAAATAAATAAAACTTTATTATATAAGTATTTTGTAAAATTGCATTAAAGGAGAAAAAATGGAAAGACCTATAACTACGCTATTTATGCTAGAATCATTAGATGGAAAAATAAATAGTGGAAATAGTGATAATTTAGATGCTGATAAAGATTGGTGTCAAATTGAAGGTGTAAAAGAAGGATTACATCAATATTATGAAATAGAAGCTACAACAGATTATTACTCTTTAAATACTGGTAGAGTAATGGCTAAAATCGGCATTAATGATAGAAAAGAATATCATGAGAAAGTAGATATCAGTTTTATAATTATTGACAATAAACCTCATTTAAATGAACATGGAATTGATTATCTATGTAATTGGGTAGAAAAGTTAATATTAGTAACTACAAATAAAAATCATATAGCTTTTTCCTTAAAAGAAAAGTATGAAAACTTGGATATTCTCTATTATGAAGTTTTAGATTTAAAAACTTTATTAACTGATATGAAACAAAAATATAATGCTGAAAAAATAACAATCCAATCTGGTGGAAATTTAAATGGAAAATTCTTACGAGAAGATTTAATTGACTATGTTAATATTGTAATTGCTCCATTATTAGTAGGAGGTAGAGATACTTCTACATTAATAGATGGAGATGCTATTAGCACAGTAAACGAATTAAATAAGTTGAAAGCTTTACAATTAATTGAATGTAATAAATTAGAAGACTCTTATATTCAATTAAAATATAAAATAATTAGATAATAAAAAACATATTAAGAACACTTGTGACCTCATTAAGTCATAAGTGTTTTTTCTGTAAAAATAATACTATACATTTGTAAAGCTGTATGTTAATACATACACATAACTATTAGAACGAGTACACTATTTTACAAAATATTCGTGATTTAATATTATAGAAAATATATAAATATAGTATTCATTCCCTTAAGAAAAATAACATTATAATATATCAATTAGAGGACGGTAAGACAAAGATAGATGTAAAATTAGAAGATAAAACAAACAACAAATGGTTGATTTATATGATACAAGTAAACATAATATTAGTTCGCATATAAAAAATATTTTTAATGAAGGGGAGGTAAGTGAGAATTTCAACTGTCAAGAAATTCTTGACAGTTCAAAAAGAAGAAAATAGGAATGTTAACATTGTTCACAAAATACCATTTTATTTGATAGCATATGTAAGAAAAATCTAAATAATATTGTTATAAAAGAAATACTTAGTCAAACTTTAAAAATTAGTTTAAATAAGTATAGATAATCATTTCAATGATATTAGAAATATTGATAAGATATTAACTAAATATTGGAGAGTAAGATAACTAATAACAGCTTTAGGATATTCTAGATGGAGAAATTTTAAAAAGATTATTAATAAAACTAAAATATCATGTAATGTTAGTAACATTAATGTAAGTGACCGTTTTGCCAACGTCGGCAAAACGGTGCCAATGCCAATAGAGAAAAAAATCATATAAAAAGTCTATTGTTAAAAAAGTTGATAAGAACTCAACATGTCGGAAACTCCGACATGTTAGATAATAAAAAAGCTATAAGTAATAAAATTGGTAATAAAAAAGAAATGTAAAGTTATGATAAAAAGTATAACTTTTTTTGTTAATCACACATTCTATCAAATTAAAATGTTATAATGAATTTAGAAAGGATGGTAAAAATGAAAGGATTAAGAATATTCCAATATGGTTGTGGAAAAATGAGTGTCTATACTATGAAATTTGTCATAGAAAACGGTGGTACTATAGTTGGTGCTGTTGATATTAATCCAGATGTTATAGGAAAAGATATCGGAGAAATTATGGGAGGAGATAAAGTAGGAGTAGTTGTTGATAATGCTAATAAGGCAGAAGAACTTCTAACTGAATTAAAACCTGATTGTGTTATCGTTACAACTATGAGTTTACTTTCTGATGTAGAAGATGCCCTAATGGTATGTGCAAAATGTGGAGTTAATGCTATTACTACATGTGAAGAAGCATTCTTCCCAATGAACTCTAATCCTACTTTAACAGCCAAAATTGATAAACTTGCTAAAGAAAATAATTGTACAATTACAGGTAGTGGTTATCAAGATGCTTTCTGGGGTAATCTAATTACTACTTTAATTGGATCAAGTCATAATATTACTAAGATAAAAGGTAGTTCATCTTACAATGTAGAAGACTATGGTATCGCTCTTGCTAAAGCTCATGGAGCAGGACTTACAAAAGAAGAGTTTGATGCACAAGTAGCTAAAGCTGATGAAATAAGTGATGAAGAAAGAAGAAAAGTAATAGAAAGTGGTGCTTACTCTCCATCATATATGTGGAATGTAAATGGTTGGCTTTGCGATAAATTAGGTTTAACAGTAGTGAGTCAACGTCAAAAATGTGTTCCTCAGTTCAATGATTATGATATTGAATCATCTACTTTAGGAATGACAGTTAAATCTGGTATGGCTACAGGTATGAGTGCTGTTGTTACAACAAAAACAAAAGAAGGTATTACTCTAGAAACAGAATGTATTGGTAAAGTTTACAATAAAGATGAGTTTGATAGAAATGAATGGACAATTTATGGTGAACCTGATACAACTCTAGTAATTGAAAAACCAGATACAGTAAGATTAACTTGTGCAGCCATTGTTAATAGAATTCCTGATGTAATTGCAAGTGAATCTGGTTTCATCCCAACATCACGTATGGGAGAATTAAAATACATAAAAGAATCTAATAATTAAAATATCCACAATATCTGTGGAAAAAGATAAAGATGTTAGTTTATGCTAGCATCTTTTAAAGTTTAATTTGACGTACAAGAAAAATACACATATAATATCATTAAAGAAAAGAGGAATTATTATGAGACTTAGTAGATTAAATATTAAAAAGATTAACTTAAATGATATTGATAAGAACTATTCAGGACAAGATATCTTAATGAAATTAGGAGAACTTTATCAATATGAAAGTGGTATTTATGGATATGGAAATCTTTGGACTAAATTAGAACGAATAGTTGAAAATATCATTATTGAAGAATTAGATAAAGTAGGATGTATTCAAGTAGAGTTTCCTAAACTACAACCAAAGAAAATATGGGAACAATCTAATAGATGGGATATGTATACTAAAGAAGGAGATATTATGTTTACTCTAGATAATAATCTAGGAGAATATGGACTTGCCCCTACAGCAGAAGAATGTGCAACCCTATTTGGTGCCAATAGGCTCCCTTCATATAAGAATTTACCTGCAATATATTATCAAATAGGAGAGAAGTTTAGAAAAGAAATAAGAACTAGAGGATATCTTTTTAGACCAAGAACATTTGTCATGATGGATGCATATTCTTTTGATAAAACAGAAGAAGATATGAGAAAAACATATGATTTAATGCATGAAGCTTACTTAAATATCTTTAAAAGACTAGGTATAAAAATAATGCCTACAGTAAGTGATAATGGTGTAATAGGTGGAAGTGTTGCCGAAGAGTTCCAAGCTGCAACTAAACTTGGAGAAGATACAGTTCTATATGATGAAGAACAAGATCTAGGTATTAATAAAGAAGTATTAGAATTTGATAATAAAGATGATTATTTAAAACAGTTAAATATTAATGATACTAGTAAATTAAAAGAATATCAAGCAGTAGAGTTAGGTAATAATTTCCAATTAGGAACAAAATATTCAGAAAGCATGAAATTGTTCTATATAGATGAAAATGGTAATAATAAGCCATATTATATGGGATGCTATGGTATAGGATTAGGTAGAATAATCGCTTGTCTAATAGAAAACAACGTTATTAGAAATGATGATAAAATTAAAGGCTTCGCTCTACCTTATGAAATCGCTCCTTATAAAGTACAAATTATCTATAATGAGAATAATAAAGATAAAGCTGAGTTTTTATATAAGGAATTAACAGATAATAACATTAATGCTATTATTGACGATAGAGAAAATTTAACAATTGGTAATAGAATTAATGATGTATATGTACTTGGTACTCCTAAAATGATTATATTAGGAAATAAATTTGATGGAGAAAATTATTGTATAGAAAATACAAAAGATAATTCTACTGAAACAGTTAATGTATCTGAAATAGTTGATTACTTTAAGAATTTATAAAAGACTCATGACGGAGTCTTTTACTATTTAAATAATATTTTTCTAAGTGTTTTAGAAATATCATCTTTAGTTTCACATTCACTATAAATACCATCTTCATTAATTATAGTAGCATAATGTCTCCCATTGCCAATCCTTGATAAGTCATTTGCAACAATATAGTCTGCTTTATTCTTTTCTCTTAACCTAGATGCAACACTAATTAGTTCTTCTTTAGAAACACTATCTAGTAACTTAAAACCAATTAATTTTATACTAGGATTAAATTCTTTAATGCTGCTAATAACTTTAGGAGTAAGTCCTAACTTAACCATTAAATTATCTTGATATGATGATATCTTATGGGTATTATCAGTTATCATATCAGGATTTTTTATAACTTCTAAAATAGTCTTTTTTAGTTCTTCTTTATCTAACTCTTTATTATATACTTCACTAGCAATTAAAGAAGCAAGTTGTTCTCCAGTAATAGCATACTCTCCATAATAATCACCAACTGCAGCAGAATGTATTACTCCATAAATATCATTATTAGTAATAATATCTTTTAGGGCCTTAAGTAAATCAACAGCAGATTCTATTTGAACAAGTTCAAGTTTTTCACTTTTAGTTCTAGGCTTATAAGCAAGTTTAGGTGATATATAGTATAATTTACCTAACTCATCTTCCCTCAACAATTCATCTGCCACTATTGCTCCCAAAGTCCCTGTAGACATATTAGTAATTTTCATAACGGCATCAATCCTCTCATTAGTAGGACCACTTGTTACAATTATATTTTTCTTCATCTTATTTTCTCCTCTCTAACTTCTTAACTAATATATTTTGAGGGTTATTATAGTAATTATCACTTCTTCCATAAGGAACTAAATTATTAGTAAACTCTCCATAGAAATAACTAGGATTATTATCTAGCACTAAAATAGAACTAAGATGCTCATAACTAGAAATATTCTCTAACTTTAACCAATCCTTCTCATGATACTGAATGGGACCATAAACATAGCTCTCCCCTTTCGCATACCTTTCTCCATTATAATTAGAGACACAGTTAACAACAAAAGAATAAATATTCTCATTATGATTATGAATTGCATCACTTTCCATCCTAAATACTTTTTGATTATTATTAGAACAAGGACTAACAATTGCAAAAATATCTTTAATTTCTCTTGCAACATAATAAGCTAGATTATAGTACTCCATACAGTTTAATATAACTATTTTTTTATTCTTTATTATAAAAGTATGACTATCTAAACTATCTCTTAAAAATTCACTAGATTTAATTTTATCGATATGCCTAATCATAGGTTCAGCACCACTTGCATACTGTTTTGGAATTTCAAACATATCTCCATTTTGAAAAATAATAGTAGTATTAATCATCCCTCTATAAATACTTCCTGCGATTATTAATTTATCTTTAGAAAGTTCTATGAAAGTATTTTTATATTTATCTATATAACTCATCTCCGGGTAAATAACAATATCAGGATTAAGCTCATTAATTATTTCTAAAGATTTTTTTATCTCTTCCTCATAATAATCATTATTAATTAAGTATTCATAAATATTATCACTTTTTAGTTCCAGAGCTAATTGAAATCCTAATACTTTAATATAATCACTCATAATTTCCCTCCTCAATTGCATTATACTTAAAAACATGATATAAGTATAATATATATTATTTATATTAAACATAAGGAGAACTTATATGAATATTAATTATGAACTATACAAGGTATTTTATGAAATAGTAATAAATGGAAGTATTTCCAAAGCAAGTGAATCTATGTATATATCTCAACCTGCTGTTACTCAATCGATTAAGAATTTAGAAGAAAAACTAGGAGGTAAACTTCTAATACGAACAAAGAAAGGAATAGTTTTAACAGATGAGGGTAAAGTATTATTTGATTATGTTAAAAAAGGAGTAGAAAATTTTAAAAACGGTGAAAATGCTTTCTTAAACTATCTAAATTTAGATAGTGGTTCTATTAGAATAGGAGCAAGTACAACTATAACAAGAAATATAGTTATGCCATATCTTGAAAAGTTTCATATAAAATATCCTAAAGTAGATATTAAAATAACAAATGACCTAACTTCTAACCTTATAACATCTTTAAGAAATGGTGATTTAGACTTATTAGTTGTGAATCTTCCTATGGAAGAGAATAAAGATTTAAAAATTGTTCCAATCTGTGAAGTACAAGATATTTTTGTAGGTAATCTAGACTATTATAATAAAACAAAAGGACAACTAAAAATAGAAGACTTATTTAATTATCCTTTAATTACTCAGAAAGAACCTAGTAATACAAGAAGATTTTTAAATAAATATTTAAAGAGTAATAATATTTCCACTAATATTCCAAATGAGATAGTTAGTTATAGTCTTATCATGGATTTTGTTAAAGCAGGTTTTGGTATTGGATATGCCACTAAAGAATTTATAGAAGAGGACTTAAAAGAAAAAAGACTATATGAAATTAAAGTAACACCTAAAGTCCCTAAAAGAGAAGTAGGTATAGTTACATTAAATAAAACTATTCCTAACTATAGTGCTAAAAAGTTAATTGAATTAATACAACAAAAAGAACTGCTAGAAATATCTAACAGTTCAATCTATAATATAGAGGATCTTCACACTTATCAGTGAACCTTCCTCATTAATACTATATGCAAGTTTCTATAAAATATACAAAAAATATTTTGTTATAAAAATAAATATCTTGTATAATACTAATAAAGAGAGTTGGTAAGAATGAATAAAAATGAATTATTAAGAGAATTAACAAGTGAAAAAGAAGAAATACTAAGTTTATGGAGGTCACTTTGACACTGATAAAAAACTTAAAGAACAAGAAGAACTAGAAAAAGAAACCACTAAGGAAGACTTTTGGAGTGACCCTAGTAAAGCAGAGACTACTATTAGTGAGTTAAAGAGTTTAAAGGAAAGAACATCTAAGTTAATAGACTTAAAGAAAAAAATATTTGACTCTATAGAATTACTAGAGATGTTAGATGAAGAAAGTGATAAAGAATTATTACAAACAATTGAGGAAGATAATAAAACTATTAAAGAAGATTTAAAGAGTTTAAGTATCTATCTACTATTTAATAAACCATATGATAAAAATAACTGTATCATTGAAATACATCCTGGTGCAGGAGGAACTGAGTCTTGTGACTGGGCTAATATGCTTTATAGAATGTATACAAGATACTGTGAGAAAAAGAACTTTAAAATAGAACTACTTGACTATCAAGCAGGTGAAGAAGCAGGAATTAAGAGTGTCTCTTTCAAAGTAAAAGGTGAATATGCTTATGGCTATTTAAAAAATGAAAAAGGAGTTCATCGTCTAGTTAGACTATCTCCCTTTGACTCATCTAATCGTCGTCATACATCCTTTGCAAGCATCGATGTAACTCCAGAAATATCTAAAGATATTAAGATAGATATAAATGAAAAAGACTTAAAAATAGATGTCTATCGTTCAACAGGTGCCGGAGGTCAAGGAGTAAATACAACAGATAGTGCCGTACGTATTACTCACTTACCTACTAAAATAGTTGTAACTTGTCAAAATGAAAGAAGTCAAATTCAAAATAAAGAAACCGCTTTACAAGTATTAAAAAGTAAGTTATATGTATTAGAAGAACAAAAAAAAGAACAAGAACTTGCTAAAGAAAAAGGTATTCAATCTAATATAGATTTTGGTAGTCAAATAAGAAGTTATATTTTACATCCTTATTCTCTAGTTAAAGATCATAGAACTAATTATGAAACCAGCAATACTAAAGGAGTACTAGATGGAGAGATAGATAGTTTTATTGAAAGTAGTCTAAAAGGAGGACTAAATGAAGAAAGTGATAAAGCAAAAAATTAGAATTAAAGAATTAATAGAATTTATCATAGGTTGCTTCTTAGTAGCCCTAGCCTTTAATCTTTTCATGTCTCCTAACAATTTAGTAGCAGGAGGAGTGAGTGGTTTTTCTTTAATATTAAAACACTTCTTTGGCCTTAATCCTTCAACTATTATCTCTGTCGCTAATATTTTATTAATAATAGTATCATTCTTAGTTTTAGGCAAAGAAAAAACTAAAGCGACAATACTTGGCTCTATTCTTTTTCCAATATTTGTAAGTCTAACAGAACATTTATCTACTTATATAAGTTTTAAAGAAAGTGAAATGATACTAATCGCTATCTTTGGAGGAGTTTTACAAGGACTTGGCGCTGGTCTTATATTTAGAGCAGGTTATTCTACAGGTGGAACAGATATACTAAATATGATAGTATCTAAAATATTTAAAATTAGTCTTGGTAATAGTATGTTCTTTACTGATGGTACAATCATAGTAATAGGAGCCTTTGTCTTTGGTTTTAATCACTTAATGTACTCACTTATAATTCTTTACTTAATTTCTACACTAACAGATAAAGTAGTCCTAGGAATATCTGATTCTAAAGCATTTTATATAATTACTAGCAAAGAAAAAGAAGTTAAAGACTTTGTTATAAATGAATTAAAACATGGCGTAACAGAATTTAATGCTAAAGGTGGTTACAATAGTGAAAACCAAACAGTTCTAATGAGTGTAATTCCAACAAGAGAATACTATAAATTAAAAGAAGGTATCCATAACATAGATAAAAATGCATTCTTTGTTGCCATGGATTCCTATGAAGTAAAAGGTGGTGCCTAGCAGTGTTAAGAATAGATAAAACAAAACTATGGTATAGATATGGAGTTTTAATATTTAGTCTTTTTATCTCATCATTAGTATTTAATCTTTTATTATATCCAACTGATTTAGTAACAGGAGGAATGAATGGTGTTGCCATAATATTAAATCACATCTTTGACATATCTCCATCATTAGTTATTCTAGTAGGTTCACTTATTTTATTAGGTATAAGTTATCTTTTCTTAGGACTAGATCAAACAGCCGGTTCTCTAGTTGCAACCTTAGTTTATCCTTTATTTGTATCTCTAACAGAACCCTTAGCAAGATATATTGTAATAGATACTAGTGACTTAATCTTAATGAGTATCTTAATAGGAATACTACTAGGAATAACTAATGGTCTCATGTATAAAGTAGGTTTTAGTAACGGCGGCCTAAATATAATTAGCCAAATAGTCTATAAATACTTTCATATATCTCTTGCTAAAACAACCATGGTAATTAACTTTATCGTTGTTCTAATCGGTGGTGTCTACTTTGGCTTTAATATGATGTTATATGCTTTTATAATTATATATATTAGTGGATTTGTAATAGATAAAGTAATACTAGGAATATCTAAAAATAAAGCTTTCTATATAACAACAAGTAAAGAAGAACAAGTAAAAGAATATCTAATAAATAAATTACATCATACAGTTACGATATTTGATGTTAAAGGAGGTTTCTTACAAAAGAAAAGAAGAGTATTACTAGCAGTTGTACCTACAAGAGATTATTTTAGATTAAAAGAAGGTATCAAAGAAATAGATCCTAAAGCTTTCTTTGTCGTAACAGATGCTTATGAAGTAGGTGGAGGAAAATAAATCCTCTTTTTTTTGACTCTAAAATGTAAAGTTGCCAATAATTGCTATATACATAACTTGTCGAAATATGTTATACTGTTCTATGAATAGGATGATGTTAATGGATTTAATTAGAGTTAAAAATGTAAATAAACAATATAAAAATGGTGTAACTGCTATCTATGACTTAAGCCTTAATATAAAGAAAGGTTCTTTTGTCTTTGTAATCGGTGGTTCAGGCTCTGGTAAAAGTACTTTTATCAAAATGCTATATCGTGAAGAAAAACCAACTAGTGGTGAAATCTATGTAGGTGGTATTAACGTTGCAAAATTAAGAAATAGTAAAGTATATAAATTAAGACGTAAACTAGGAATTGTTTTTCAAGACTACCGCTTATTACCAAAGTTAACAGTTTATGAAAATGTTGCCTTTACCATGGAATCTCTTGGTGCGACTAAAGGGGAAACAAGAAAAAAAGTCTTAAAAGCTTTAGAACTAGTAGGACTTAAAGCTAAGATACATAATTACCCAGACCAATTATCAGGAGGAGAACAACAACGTGTTGCCATTGCAAGAGCGATTGTTAATGAACCAAGAATATTACTTTGTGATGAACCAACAGGAAACCTTGACCCAGACCGTAGTATGGAAATAGTCAAAGTCCTAGAGGAAATCAATAAAACATGTGGTACAACTATTATCATGGCAACTCATGACAAAGAAATAGTTAATAAAATGCAAAAAGAAGTAGTTCTCCTAAAAGATGGTAGACTTATTAAACATCTTGAGAAAGGAGGCTATGAAGAATGAAATTTTTCAGAATGTTAAGAAGAAGTATAAGAGATGCCTTTAAAAGTGTCTTTAGAAACTTCAGTCTTTCCCTAGCTTCTATTTCGTGTATAACAATTACACTAATTATAGTTGCAGTTTCAATAGTAGTTACTTTTAATGTTCAAAACTTCACTAAAGAAATGGAAAAAGATTTAACAATAGTGGTCTTTTTAGATACTGATACAACTGAAGAAGAAGTAGAAGAAATAAGAGATAAATTAGAATCTATGAGCAATGTTGAATCTTTGACTTATCAAAGTAAAGCTTCAGTAAAAGAAGAAATGAGTCAAGAAAATGAAGTTTTCAATGAAGTAATGAGTACTTGGGATGATGAAGATAATCCACTAAAAGATACTTTTCAAGTAAAAGTAAAAGTAGTTGAAAGAATTTCAAATACTGCTAAAAAAATAGAAAAAATTGATAAAGTAAGTTCTGTTAAATATGGTGAAGGTATGGTAGATAACTTAATAGAAGCATTTGAAGCAGCACAAAATGTCTCATATGGAATGGTAATAGCTTTAATACTTGTAACAGTATTCTTAATTATCAATACAATTAAACTAACAATATTCTCTAGAAAAAGAGAAATATCTATAATGAGATTAGTAGGAGCATCTAACTTTACAATTAAAACACCATTTATAATAGAAGGTATGGTCTTAGGACTATTAGGTTCAATTATTCCAATATTAATAGTATGCTTTGGCTATATTGCTCTATATAATCACTTTGATGGTTATTTATATAGTAGAATGATAACTTTAATCGAGCCAGAACCATTTATCTATATGGTATCAGGAATAGTCTTAGTAATAGGTATAATTGTAGGTATGATAGGTTCAGCTTCTGCTGTTAGAAAGTATTTAAAAGTATAAGATAAAAGAGAATAAATGGAGGTGTTTCAATGAAAAAGATAAGTTCAGTTATATTATTAATTTTATTAGCAGTATTTATAATACCAGTTAATACAAATGCTAAAACTTTGAAACAACTAGAAGATGAAGTAAATAAGTTTACAGCAGACCTTGAAAGTAAGAATAATCAAATCGCTGCAAATGATGCTGAAGTAGCAGAAATTAAAAAGAAAATAGCAGATTATGAAAATCAAATTAGCTCAATAAAAAGTGAAACAGAGGTTTTGGAGCAAGAAATAGATGAATCCAATAAAGAAATTGCTGAAAAGAGTGAACAAAGTAAATCTTTATTTCAATATCTTCAAGTTAGTGAAGGTGAAAATGCTTATATAGAGTATATTTTTGGAGCGACAGATGTTACTGATATGGTTTATCGTATAGCTATAGTTGAGCAATTAACAGAATATAATGAGCAAGTTATGGATGATCTTACAAAACTAATTGAAGATAATAATAAAAGAAAAGAAGAACTTGCGACTAAAAATAGTGAGTTGGAAAAATTAACAGATGAACTAGAAGCAGAACAGTCTAAAATTAATGCCGAAACTGCTGCTATTAAAGATGCAATGCCAAGTGTTGAAAAACAAAAAGAAGAAGCAGAAAAACAACTAGCTTATTATAAAAAACTAGGATGTGGGGAAAACGAAGATATAACTGCTTGTGAAATGAGAGTAAATGGTAATTCTGTTCCATCAGCATCAGGATTCTATCGTCCAATGGTTAGTGGTTATGTTACACAAAATTGGATGAATGCGGGACACTTAGGAATTGATTTATCAAATACAAATAAAACAATAGAAATATATCCAGTAGCAAGTGGAGTAGTATTTGCAAAATACTATGACACATATGGAGCTTTAGTTTTAAAAATAAGACATAATGTTAATGGTAGATATATTTACTCAACATATGCACATTTATCAGCATGGTATGTAAATGTTGGAGATGTAGTAACACCAGATACTGTAATTGGTAGAATGGGTAATACAGGATATTCTTTTGGAGCACATCTTCATCTAGAACTTACAACTTGTGATTGGCATGCAGGTGGTGGTTGTACTTGGGCAACATACCAGAAAAGTACAATTAATCCAAGACAATATATAGGCTTTCCATCAGGACTAAGAGTTTGGTGGAATGGAAGATAATTATGGCATAGGTAAAACCTATGCTTTTAATATGATAACGTTAGAAGATTTAATAGGAAAACAAATAATAGCAGTAGTTAACTTTAAGCCTATTCATATATCAGAAGTAACAAGTGAAGTTTTAGTACTAGGAGTTGTTTTACTAAATCTAGATAGTAAAGTAGAAAATGGTTTAAAGATATCTTAAAATCTAGTAAAAAACCAAAAAGTAAAAGTAAAATTATGTCAGTAAAAACAAAGTAATAATTGTAAATTTAAGTATATTGTGATACTATTAAGATAGTAAAAAGAAAGAAGGTAATAAAATGACAAAATATACGTTTACAATTTATTACCTGGGGGGCAGTATTAATAAAAACATAAGTAATAATAAAATTACTTTCTTTCATGGTGAGTTAAGAACAGGATAAATATATTCTGTTCTTTTTAATGTTAAAATAAAGGAGGATAAATATATGGAACCAAAAGAAAAATATGAACAATTAATAGAAGAACAATCACAAGAGCTAAAAAGAGAACTTGATAATTACAGAGCCATGATAAAAAGTGCCGAAATTTTAAGTATGCCTAAAGATGATATACAAAAATATATATCAAATTTATTAGAAAATCAAAAAACACTACTTCTTTTATTTCCCCAGTTAATTTCTAATTTGCAAATTATTAAATTCTTTTGGGAAAACAATGCCTTAGAAATAGAACAAGTTACAATCGCTCTAAATAATATATTAACAGATGAGAGAGTAAAAGACTGTTTTAGTAACAAAGAAAAGTATCAACTTCAAGCAAAAAAATTAGAGTCAGAAATAAAAGAGTTAGATGAAAAAAGTCTTAGTGCTAAAGCTTCTTTTATCTTAAAAGCAAATATTACTGATGAAGAAAAAATAAGTATTCTAAAAGAACTTGCATATGAAAGTTGTAAAAATGCCACAACAAAAGAAGAAGCTAAGCTTCAAACTCAAGATAAAGAATCCAAAGAAATAGAGACACTATTTTCTGAAGAAGCAACTGTAAATGTAAATGAAGAAGAACTTAAGAAACTAAAAGAAGAATATCTAAAAATTAAAGATAGTATAGAGAGTATTATAAGTAAATACTATTATTTAATAAAAGGTAAAGATGAAAAGTATATAAATTACAATAGAGAAATGGCAAAAGCTATTAAAGCACAGGAAAGCAAAGATAACCTAAACCTATCTGCCCTTGGCATAGATGAATTTCAATATAAAGATATTTCTATGACAGTATTGTTATTAGATATGCTTGAAACAAAACAAGAGTTAGAATTACAACTAAATAATACTAACACTACGTTAGAAGACATAAACGATTATTTTAATATTCTTAAAGAAGACTATAATAAAGCTATAGCATTAGATAGTATCCTAACAGAAGAAAAAATAGAAGAAGAAAAAACAACTAATGAAATATATTTTCTACTAGATGAAAGTAATAGTCCTTTCTTTGATATGGATAAATTTAGTAAGGAAGAGAAAAAACGCAGTTTATCTCTTGTAGAAAAGTTTGAAAAAGGTATTCATGATCATGAAAAAGGTAAAAAACATACTAAATTACAATCAAGAAGACATAAATTCGATATCTATATTAATAAAAGTTCTAATATGTGTGTTTCTTATATAAGAGCTAAAGATAATAAAGTCTTAATATTAACATTCGCTCACCTAAATAATATTTTTGACGACTCTAATAGTATCGCTCAAAATTATACTTCTCTTATTAAAAACACATTAAAAAATATAGAAAGTAAGAATGCCCTTTTCTTAGAACAACAAGAAGAATTTACTGAACAATTTAAAACTATAGTGGCAATAAAAGGAGATGAACATAAATAATGATAGATGAAAAACTAGATAGTTTATTTCTAAACATTAAAAATGACTGCATGAACCTAATTAGAGAAAAAGATGTGAGTTTAGAAGAGATATCTTTTGCTTTAGGAATCAGTTCTAGAGAATTTATCTCTAATTTTCAAACTAGAATTAAAGACTTCTCCTTTTATTTAGAAACGTATCGAATATTAATGGAATGGTAGGTGATATTATGACATTAGCAGAAATTATTAAAACAAAACGTGATAACTTGTATGAGACTTACAATAATTTTAATCTTGAAAATAACAAGGAAAAGATTGAATCTTTAAAAGAAGAAATAAATAAACTTACAAACTTAATTGAAATACTAAATAAAGATATAAAAAATATAAAAGATTTACAGTATCAAGATATAAGTAATTATATTTCAATAAAAGAAGAAGATTTAAATAATATAAAGCTCGTTTTAAAAGCTAAATATGAAGCTAACTTAGCAGTTGATTTAACCTCTATGCAACTAGAAACTATCAAAAAACTAATAGAAGAGTTAGTAGAAAAGAAAGACTCATTAGCAGAAACTCTAAGAACAGAAGAAGAAAAAGCTAATAAAAATAAAGAAGAAGTATCATCTATTGAAGAAGCTATTTTAAATTTAGAATACTTATATGAAAAAGTTAATGATAAAGAAGATTATTCCTTGTTAAATTTAGAAGACTTTAAAACTTTATCTATAATACTTGAAGATAAAGATACTTCTTCTAAAATTAAACTAGATTTATTAAGCAGTGTAATTGAATATAACGAAACTATCAAAAAACAAAATAAAAAAATATTAGTAACTACTGATATAGAAGAAGTCAAAGAATGTTTTAGAAGCTTTGGCTTTAACGAAGATATGCTAAAATATATTGATAGAAATAAAGAAGAGATATCTAGAAATATAGATTTAAGTAATGCAAGAGAAATATTAACCTTTTTAGGAAGCAAGAAAATACTAGACAAATTTTCAAAAGGAGCTTTACTAGCAATTGTTTTATATAGTAATGAGAATACCGTTAGTAAACGTTATGAAGATTTAAAAGAACGTAAAGCTCTATTTCCAGCACTTTTTGAGATGCCTAGTATATGGGTAAACAATTTACCTAAAAAAGCAAGAGCGAGACATAAATCTCCATCAAGCAATAGAGGTGGAAGTGGTAATAACCATAGGTTGCGTGGTTATGCTAATATGATTTCTTATGAAGAGATGCTATCTAATGAAGAATACTTGACAAGTTTAGGTCTTAATGTTTCTATTTCTAATAAGACTAATATTAAAGTATTACAAACATCTAGAGAAAAAATAGAAGAGAATGTTCGAACTTATAAAACGTATGGTTTCTTCAACAGAGATATGTCTTCTTTCCCACCATCTGCTTTTTCTTTTTCCAAAGTAGCAGATAAATGTGACAGATTAGTAGAACTAGGTCTATTACATAATTTTAATATTAATTATGCTGTTGGCAATCCATCTGTCATTAATTGTATGAGAGAAGAAAACTTTGCTCTACTATATAAATTAAAAAGAGAAAATAGTATAGAAGATTATTATAATATTATATTTTCACAATATCAAAGATATAGGCAATTGCTAAATAGATGCTTAACTACTAAATGCTCTAAAAAATTTGGATATAATCTTGGGACAATTGAAGAAATAGAAACATTCAAACAAGAAAATTTTATAAATCAAATGAATGATACTTATATTCCTAATGCTAGTGAATATGAAGAAGTAATAACAAGGGAAAATCCTCTTAATTATCAAGATGATATTTTAACAGATGAGAAGATAAAGACTTTGGAAGAACAATATAGAGTTGATAACAATCCATATCAATATAAAATAGGTAATGAAATTATCTCTAGGTTAAAAGTTTTAAGATGCTATAGTGCTTTAAAAGAAAAAGGTATTACTGATGATAATGCTATCTTATATTCAGTTACTAGAGGTATGTACCTAGATGAAAAGACATTTAACTTAATTAAAACATCAGTAAAAGGAAGAGGTGAGTATGGATGGAGTATTTAACTAAATATAATCTAACTACTGAAGATATAAAAGATATTACTAGTTCTATAGATGAAGATGATAAACTAGAATTAGAGTTAAATGAAGAAAGAGTATCATCGATAATAGATTACTTATTATCAATAGGACTTACTAATATAAAAGATATTATAATAAATAAACCTAATCTGTTTTATGATGATGTTAATTCTATAAAGATGAGAATAGAAAAACATTCTAATACTAATATTATTGAATTACTTAAAGAAGACCCTATTAACTTTGATTTAATAGGTATGTAAATAAGAGAACTTTAGGTTCTTTGTCAAATAGTGTTGGTAGACAATAATTTGATACAAGGAATTGATAAT
>CAMMMG010000002.1 GCA_946497925.1 uncultured Mycoplasmatota bacterium | reverse complement strand
TCCGGGGATTACCGTTATCTAAATTAAGTATAATAAGGATGGCACCGCTTATATATTGTATAAGCTCCTTAAAGCCATTCTTTTTTGTTAGGAGGAATACTATGTTTGATACACATCATGATCTATTATCAATTTGTTTTCTTTCTTCAAAATATAAATCTTTTGAATATTTAGAGAAAATGAAGAAAGCCATTCGTAATAATAATATTGTTGGTGTATTTTGTAATTTATACTTTATGAATAGTGAGGAAATGAAAGAAGAATATCAAGTTAAAGAAAAAGATATTAATGTTCTTTCAATGTTTAGAGAGAGTAAAAAAATGTATGATGAAAATTTTTCTTGTCCATCATTATATAGTATTGAAGGTTGTGATTACATAAAGGATGAAGAAGAATTAGAAAAACTATACGATGCTGGACTTGATGCTTTTTTACTGGTTTGGAACAATAAAAATTGTTATGGATCAGGGAATCGTAGTGATAGTGGTTTAACTAGAAAAGGAAAGGATTTCTTAAGAAAAGGTATCGATCTTGGAATGGGAATAGATTTATCCCATGCCAATCAAAAGACATTTTTTGATATGATTGATGTGATTAAGGAAGAACAAAAGAAAGGCAAAGAAGTAATTTGTTATGCAAGTCACTCTAATAGTTATGAACTATGTCCCCATAAAAGAAATCTAACAAAAGAACAACTTCTTGCTTTAAAAGAAGTTGGGGGTATGATTGGCCTTGTTAGTTATCCAGCGTTTGTAGGAGATAGAAAACGATCTAAATATATAGAACATATTAAATATATGGTTGATATTTTTGGAATTGATAGAATTATGGTCTCGAGTGATAATATGAACTTCGTTTCAATCATTGATCCAAATGATAATGAAGAATATGGAATTTATGATTATAATAAAATTGCCACAGAATTGAAAGAAGATTTGCTTTCTGTATTTTCTTCGGAAGATGTAGAAAAAATTATGGAAAAGAATGCAAAAAAATTATATGATAGAATAAAGGAGAGAAGAAAAAATGTTAGATATTAAATTTGTAAGAGAAAATAAGGAAATTGTTAAAGAAAATATTAAGAAGAAATTTCAAGATGAGAAATTACCTTTAGTAGATGAAGTGATAGAGTTAGATGAGAAAATAAGAGCATTAAAACAAGAAGGTGATATGTTAAGAAAAACTCGTAATGAAGAGAGTAGTTCTATTGGTTTACTTATGAAAGATAAGAAAATAGATGAAGCGAATAAAAAGAAAGAAGAAGTTAAAAAGATTAATGAAAGATTAGTTACTATAGAAGAAGATGAAAAGAAACTTAATGAAGAGCTAAGAAGTAAGATGATGGTAATTCCTAATATTATGGATCCTTCTGTTCCAATCGGAAAAGATGATAGTGAAAATGTTGAAGTAGAACGTTTTGGTGAAGCATATAAAAAAGATTATGAAATACCATATCATGCTGATATAATTTTAAGATTAAATGGTATGGATAAAGAAGCAGCAGGAAGAACATCAGGAGAAGGTTTTTACTACTTAACAGGAGATATCGCAAGACTTCATGAAGCAATGATTGCCTATGCAAGAGATTATATGGTAGATAAAGGATTTACTTACTGTGTGCCACCTTTTATGATTCATAGTGATGTTGTAACAGGAGTTATGTCTTTCCCTGAAATGGAAGCGATGATGTATAAAATAGAAGGTGAAGACTTATATCTAATAGGTACAAGTGAACACTCTATGATAGGTAGATATAAAGGACAAATTGTTAAAGAAGAAGACTTACCTATAACACTTACATCATATTCACCATGTTTTAGAAAAGAAGGAGGTTCTCATGGACTAGAAGAGCGAGGACTTTACCGTGTTCATCAATTTGAAAAAGAAGAGATGATAGTTATTTGTAAACCTGAAGAATCAATGGATTGGTATGAGAAAATGTGGAAGTTTACAGTAGAAGTATTTAGAAATATGAACGTACCAGTTAGACAACTAGAATGTTGTAGTGGAGATTTAGCAGACTTAAAAGTAAAATCATGTGATGTAGAAGCATGGAGTCCAAGACAACAAAAATATTTTGAAGTAGGTAGTTGTTCAACTCTAGGAGATGCTCAAGCAAGAAGATTAGGTATTAGAACTAAAGGAGAAAATGGAACATACTTTGTTCATACCTTAAACAATACCGTAGTAGCATCACCTCGTGGCTTAATCGCTGTAATAGAAAATAATTATAACGAGGATGGTAGTGTAACAGTACCAGAAGTATTAAGACCATATATGGGAGGTTTAGAAGTAATTACACCTAAAAAATAATAAATTGATGTATAAATATCAAGGGATTGGCCATACTGATAGTAGAAGTAAAATTGACAAAACATATAGTGTATGGTATAATAAAGACCGCACGTAAAAAGAAGAGGTGTTTTAAATGTTTTACGATGAGACACAGGCAACTCTTGCTTGTGAAGAAGAACCGTCCTTGATATTTGAACTTATTAAAGAAGGGCATCTAGAATTAGTAGATAAACTAATAAAGAAGAAAATAGTTAGTTTAAATACAATCGATCAGGATGGTAATACTGTTTTAATGAGATTACTAAAGAGTAAGAAATATGATATAGTAGAAAAGTATATGAATGAAATAGAGAGTGATATTAATCATCAAAACAAAGATGGTAATACATTTACTCATTTACTTGCTACTAGAAATTATCTTCACACTGCAAATATCATTAAAAAGTTAAAAAGAAATAAAGAGATTAATCCTAATATTAGAAATAATGAAGGAAAAACTATTCTCGATATTGCTATATCGACAGGTAATTTATGTACAACTCTAAAACTATTAGAAGATAAAAGATTTAATAATATCGATTTAGTATCATTTAACAATTTATATAATACTTTTATTAAAAGTGATGAGTTTGGTAAATATACTAAATTAACGAATTTAGAGACTATTGTAGATGAATTATCTAAGAAAGCTAAATTACTTCCTAAAGTAAAAGAGATAGTAGATTTAGTTAAGAAGAATTTTGATATTATTAAAAATGAACTTATGAATAATAAATTAACTTTCATGGATAATATAGTAAAAAATGTCTTGATGGAAGTTACTGTATAAAGAAGAAAATAAATTCTTCTTTTTTCTATGGTTCTATGATAAAATATAACTGTTTAGAAAGAAGTGAACACGATGGGAAAAGTTATTCTATTTATGGGTCCATCTTCCTCTGGGAAAGATACTATCAAAAGAAGATTAATTAAAGAGAATAAATTTGCACTTAAAGAAATGATAATGTCTACAACAAGGCCTATGAGAACAGGAGAAGTAGAGGGAAGAGAATACTATTTTAAGACTGTAGATGAAATGTTAGAGTTAGAAAAAAATGGTAAAATAATTGAAAAAAGAACGTATGAGACTGCTTATGGACCATGGCATTATTTTACAACTAGTTCTAGTATTGATTTAGATAATTATAATTATGTGGGTAGTAATACTTTAGAAGGACTAGACCAATTTGTCAAATTCTATGGAATGGAAAATATCATTTCTCTTTTAATAAAAGTAGATGATGGTATTAGATTACAAAGGGCTCTAGATAGAGAGAAAAAAGAAGAAAACCCTAAATATCAAGAATTATGTAGAAGATTTTTAGCAGATTCCATTGATTTTTCATAAGAGAACATTAGTAAAAGGTCAATAACTAGTATTATCAATAATAATTGTAGTATAGATAATACTATGCAAGAGGTAGAAAAAGTTTTAAAATTATATTTGTAAGGAAGTGATTATATGCATTTACCAGATTTTAAAGTCGCTCGTAGTAGTGAAAAAATAGATTATAAAAAAGTAGATTATAAAATAGATTCTAAATATCTTAATAAATATAAAGGTAAAAAATGTTTCTTAAAGACTTATGGTTGTCAAATGAATGAACATGATAGTGAGAATATTAAAGGAATATTAGAACTTTTAGGCTTTGATTTTACTGATAAAATAGAAGAAGCTGACTTAGTCTTATTAAATACCTGTTCTATAAGAGAAAATGCCCATAATAAAGCCTTTGGATTACTTGGTAAAGCTAAACATATTAAAGAGTCTAAAAGAGGTTTAATGATAGGTTTATGCGGTTGTATGGCTCAAGAAGAGATAGTTGTTAATACAATTATGTCAAAATACCCATTTGTAAACTTTGTAATAGGTACTCATAACTTCTATCAGTTACCTGAAATACTAGAGAAAAGCGAAGATAAACAACAGATAGAAGTATATTCAAGAGAAGGAGATTTAATAGAGAGCTTACCAGTAGATAGATCTAGTAAATATAAAGCTTATGTTAATATTATTTATGGTTGTGATAAGTTCTGTACTTATTGTATAGTTCCTTATACTAGAGGAAGGCAAAGAAGTAGAGAAAAAGAAGATATTTTAAAAGAAGTAGATAATCTTATTAAAGATGGTTATAAAGAAGTAACACTACTAGGTCAAAATGTTAATGCTTATGGAAAAGATTTATATGATAATTATTCATTAGCAGAACTTTTAGAAGATGTTGCTAAAACTAATATACCTAGAATTAGATTTATGACAAGTCATCCTTGGGACTTTACTGATGAAATGATAGAAGTAATTGCAAAGTATCCTAATATTATGCCAAGTATTCATTTACCAGTTCAATCAGGTAGTGATAGAATTCTTAAATTAATGGGAAGACGTTATACTAAAGAGAAGTACTTAACACTTTTCCATAAAATGAAAGAAATGATCCCTAATTGTGCAATATCTACTGACATAATTGTAGGTTTTCCAGGAGAAACAGAAGAAGACTTTGAGGAAACTTTAAAACTAGTTAAAGAGTGCAAATATGATAATGCATATACATTTATCTATTCTCCACGTGTTGGTACTCCAGCTGCTAAGCTTACCAGTAATGTTACTAAAGAAGAAAAGGAACAAAGACTTTATAAACTTAATGAAATAGTTAATACTTACTTTAAAGAAAATAATGACAAATTAGTTGGTAAAACTGTTCCTGTTCTAGTAGAAGGTATTAGTGATAAGAAAAATGAATACTTTGGATATAGTGATACTAATAAATTAATTAACTTTACAGGTGAAGATGTAGAGATAGGCAGTATTGTTAATGTAGAAATAACTACTGCTAAAACATGGAGTTTAGATGGAAAAGTTAGTAAGTAATGAAGAAATAGAAGAGAAAGCCTTAGAGTTAGTAAAAACTATTAAAAAAGATAACGACTATAAAGAGTATATAGAACTAAGAAAGAAAATTAAATCTAATAAAGAGATAATAGAAGCGATAGATAGAGTTAAATCATTACAAAAATCTTATGTTAAAAGTGCTTACCTTGATAATAATATAAAACAAGAATTAGATAATGAACTAAGCCTTTTAGAATCTATCCCTTTATATAAAGAATATCTAATTAAAGAAAAGAAGATAAATAACATTCTTATAAACATAAGGGAAGGGCTTAATATTATCTTTGAAGATATCTTAAATAATAAAATTTCTTAAAAAAGTATGAATTTTGAAAATTGATCTTATATGATAAGGTCATTTTTTTGTTTTCTTTAGGCAAATTTAATAAATAGACAATTTTCTTATACAAATTATTAAAATCCTATTTTTGCATTAATCCCTCTTCCATGCTAGAGTTGTAGGCATCTACGTAGAAATATTAAAAATTATTGGAGGTATTAATGGAAAAAGAAGAAAAGAAAAAAGAATTCTTTACACTTTTATCTGACACAACATTTAAAAGAATGTTTAAAGATGAAGATAGTAGATTCTTTTATGAAAAAGTAATTAAGTATTATTCTAAATTAGATTTAGAAGGGTATGAGTTATATGATAATGAGATAAATAGAGGAAATGTTGCAAGAGATTATAGACTTGATATTTTATTAAAGAAAGATAGAGATTTTATCATAATAGAAATGAATAAAGATGTATCAGAAAGAGTCTTAATTAAAAACAGAATGTATCTCTTTAATATAGCCGGTGGAGGACTTGAAAAAGGAGAAGATTTTGTTAAGATGAAAACAGTTCTAATTAACTTTAATAATAGTCTCTATAAGATAAAACCAGATGCAATTAATGTAGATTATACCTTAAGAAATGAGAAATATAATGATGTAATAGATGATATAAAAATACATAATATTTATCTTGAAAGTCTAAAAAATGTAAGATATAATGGAAGTAACGAAGAAGAAACATTTATGGCAATGATGGTAGCAGACTCATATGAAGAGATGAGAGAGATTGCAAATGGATGTGAGGAGGCGTTATATATCGTGGATAAGTTAGAAAGACTAAATGAAGATGATAAATTTAGAACAGACTATAATGTAGAGTTAGTTAGAAGAAAAGAGATAAATTCTGCTAGACTTGATGGTTATGATGAAGGTTATGATATTGGTGCTAAAGCTAGAGAAAAAGAAATTGCTAAAAATCTTTTAAAAAAAGGATTATCTATTGATTTAGTATCTGAGAGTACTGGTTTGAGTGAAGAGGAGATAAACAACTTAATAGAAGAACTAAACAACTAATAGCAATGAGGAGGCTTTAAAAATCGTGGATGAGTTAGAGAAACTAGGAATTGATGACAAGTTTGGGGTAATTTATGATAATGAAGAGATGCAGAAAAGAATGATTAATACTGCTCGTAATTGGGGTTATGATGATGGAAAAGCTGAAGGACTTGAAGAAGGAAAGAAAGAAGGTAAAAAGGAAGAAAAAGTTTTTATTGCTAAAAATCTCCTTAATATAGGTATATCTATAGAAGTAATATCTGAAAGTACAGGAGTTAGTATTAAAGAAGTTGAAGAACTAAAGAAAGAAGCATAATTGTTTCTTTCTTTTCTTATTGCGTTGATTGATAAGCTGATAAGTTGATAAGCTAGCAATTCTATATTATATTAGTTTTTTGTACTTTTTAATTAGTTGTAGCATAGACTAAATTAGAGGAGGGAAACGCATGGCAACTTTTAAAGAAATAGTAACAAAAGCTGTTATTGGTAAAGGTAAGAAACAATTTACTGATAACTTATCATTACAAGTAACTAATAACCCAAATACAATTCTTGGCTGTTGGGTAATTAATCATAATTTTAATGGCACTTTTTCTAATGGAACTGTTACCATTAATGGAAGCTATGATATTAATATTTGGTATTCTTATGATAATGATACAAAAACTGAAGTCTTGAAAGATACTAAAAATTATACAGAAACTATTAATATCCAAGGAGTTAACACAGATACAGAAAACGAAGAAGTAATCATTAGAAGTTTAAATGGCCCTAGTTGCAGTAAAGCAGAAATTGATGGTAATAATATTAATTGCACTATTGATAAAACTTTAGGTATAGAATTAGTAGGGGATACCAAAGTACGTATCAATACTCTAGATGAAGTTGATGACTGGGAAGAAATAATGGATAGTGATGCTACTATTGACGAGAAAATTGATGAAGAAGTAAATGAAGACTATTTAGATAATCCCACTGAATAGACTCATTAGATTAATAATCTTGAATAGTTCTTAAAGACTGTCAATAAAAAAAGGTTGACAGTCTCTATTTGTTTGTGTATAATTATAAAAGAAAAAAGAAAGGAGCAATAATTATGGCAGTAAAATTAAGATTAATGAGAATGGGAGCTAAAAAAAGACCATTTTATCGTATAGTTGCAACAGACTCTAGAAGTAGAAGAGATGGAGAGTATCTAGAATTAGTAGGTACTTATAATCCAATCTCAAAAGAAAAAGATGTTAAAATTAATGAAGAAGTTGCCTTAAAATGGTTAAACAACGGAGCAATTCCATCAGATACTGTTAGAAGTCTATTAAAAGATGCAGGTATCATGAAAAAATTTGCTGAATCTAAAGATAAAAAGGAAACAAAATAATGACTTTAGTAGAATTAACAGAAAAAATAATTAAAAACATTGTTCAAGATGATGAAGCTGTATCAGTAAAAGAATTTCCAAGTGATAATGAGAAAGAAATTATTATAGAGGTATTAGTATCTGATTCTGACATTGGTAGAGTCATTGGTAAAAATGGTAAAACAGCTAATGCCATTAGAACTTTAGTACAAGCTAGTAGTTCTTTAAAAGATGGTAAATATGTAAAGATTAATATTGATAAATTTTAGGGTTACTTAAGGGTAATCCTTTTATTATTTGTAAATATATGAATTGTGATAATTTTTGTCTAAATAAATTTTAATAAATAAGATTGTTGTCTAAATTGCAAAATTATATTATACTTAATATAGGATTGGAGGTAGTGCTAATATGAAAAAACGTATACTAAGCGCTATTATTATGATTTTAATCTTTGTACCATTATTATTTATAGGGGGAGTACCTTTTACAATATTAATGACTCTTTTAGCTTTAGCATCAATGTATGAGTTAATTACTATAAGAGAAAAAAAGAAAAAAATTCCTATGTTAATAAAAGTAATATCTTATCTATTAGTAATATTCTCGAGTATTTTAACATACAATCAAAATATTTTTAGTTATACAATGAGTTATCAACTAATAAGTTTTATTGTTTTAATATTCTTATTACCAATACTATTAAAAAGTAAAAGTATGGATTATGATATTAATGATGCACTTTATTTAGTAGGATCACTTTTATTCATTAATATTGCCTTTAATTTAATTTTGGTAGTAAGAAACTATAGTTTAAACTATCTAATATATCTACTACTTATAACTGTTATAACTGATACTTTTGCCCTTATAACAGGAATGTATATAGGTAAAAATAAACTAGCTCCTTCCATTAGTCCTCATAAGACTATAGAAGGGTTTATAGGAGGAGCCTTAATGGGAACTTTTGTTGCCACTACATTTTATTTTACTGTAATAGACTCTAATATATCTTTAGTTATATTAATACTTACGACTGTTTTCTTAGCAGTTATAGGACAACTTGGAGATTTAGTATTTTCTAGTATTAAAAGAACTTATGGTGTGAAAGATTTTTCTAATCTTATTCCTGGTCATGGAGGGATATTAGACAGGTTAGATAGTATAATTTTTGTAATATTAGCATTTATATTAGTAATGGGATTAATTTAGGAGGGATTCATGGTTACATTAATATTATTCATAATTCTATTAGGCTCAATTATATTTATTCATGAAGGAGGACACTTCCTATTTGCTAAATTAACAGGAATATATGTCTATGAATTTGCCCTTGGTATGGGACCTAAATTATTTAGCTTTAAAAAAGGAGAAACAGAATATTCTTTAAGAGCTATTCCTCTTGGTGGTTTTTGCCAGTTAGCAGGAGAAGAAGGAGAAGAGGAAGACTTACCAAGAGATAGAACATTACCAGGTAAAAAACCATGGCAAAAGTTTTTAGTAATGTTCTTTGGAGCAGGTTTTAATTTTATTTCTGCCATACTAGTACTTTTCTTTATCGCTTTAATATGGGGAGCAACTTCTACAGAACCAATTTTATCAAGTGTAGAAAATGAAAGCCCTGCCTATGATGCTGGACTTAGAAAAGGTGATGAAATATTAGAAATTAATGGTCATGATATTTGGACTATTGATGATATTTCATTATATTTAACAATTGCAGATCCTGATAAAGCAACAGAGTTTAAAATAAAAGATAAAGATGGTAATGTAGAAACATATAAAATAAAACCTGAAAAAACTAAAGTAGATGGAGAAGAAAGATATCTTTATGGAATAGGTATGCAAGGAGAGGAGCAACATGGCTTACTAGCTTCCTTAAAATATACAGTAGTTAAAACTGGCTCTTTATTTAAACAAATGGGTGTTACTTTATTAAACTTATTTACAGGAGGAATACATTTAAATCAATTAAGTGGTCCTGTAGGAATATATGAAGTAGTAGGAGCTCAAGCAAGTGGAGGAATAGCAAGTCTTTTATATTTATTCTCATTCCTATCGATAAATGTAGGTTTCATTAATTTATTACCTCTACCAGCTTTTGATGGGGGACATATCTTATTTATTATTATAGAAAAGATAAAAGGTAGCCCAGTAAAACCTGAAACAGAAGCGAAATTTCATGCTGTTGGACTATTCTTATTAATGTTACTTATGATTTATGTAACATTCAATGATATATTAAGATTATTTTAAATAAAACAGTACTAGTATAATTACCAGTACTGTTTTAATATTTAACTATTGCTATGATATAATTCTTCTTTAATATTATCTAAATTCTGATTCATTAAAGTAATATAATCAGTTTTTGTTTTTCTTTGTTCATCATTTAAAACTATTATTCTATTAGAATTAATAACTTCTAAATTATTAGGATAAGTATTAATTAAATTTTGAACATTATTAGTAGTTTTAATATCTTCATAACTAAATATTTTAGTTATATTGCCACTTTCTACTAGATCATTAATTTCTACTAAATCCTTTTCACTAGTATCATCATTTAATATATATACTTTAACACCATATTTTTCTAAAAATTTATAATTATTATCAGTTGCAACAATAGTTTTATAAGGAGCACTTTCAACTGCCAGTCTAATATTAGCATCAAGTTCTGAAATATCAACTTTTAACTCTTCATAGTTTTCATCAATTTCTTCTTTTAAATAATTATTTTCTATATATTCTTTCAAACCAATTCTAACATTTTGACTCATCATCAACATAAATGATGGATCTAACCAAACTTCATCCATTTCATAATCATTATCAAGAACATAAGAACTATCAATTATTTTTAAATCTTTATTATAATCTAGTAATTCAACTGCTAAACTTCTTTCTCTATCAACTAACCCTGTATAAATAAACAAATCTTTACTAGCAAAGTCCTTTTTTTGTTTATTAGTAAATTTATAATCATTAACATCGATACCATTAGGATAAATATTACTAACTTTAGCATGATCCCCATAAAGCCTTTCTATAATATATTCATTAGGATAATTAGTAGTAACTATCTCAATATCCTCCATATCATCACTTTTACAACCTGTAGTAGTAAATAAAATTGCCACACCTAGTAAAGCAATCTTACCTAATTTTTTAACACTTCTTTTCATTCTTTTTCTCCTCTCTAATAACTGGGTCATATCCATATCTCGCTCCAGGATGGCATCTTAAGATTCTTTTAAAACCCATAAAACAACCCTTTACCAAACCATATTCTTCTATCGCTTCGATAGTATAATTAGAACAAGTAGGATAAAAATGACAAGCCCCATGACTTGCTAACGGCATCTTTTGATAAAGACGAATTAAACTAATTAAGATTCTCTTCATATTTAACACCTAAAAATATTGTACTATAAAAATTGATGTTAAGCAATTATAAGTAAAAAATTACCCAAGTAAAAAGTGAGATATTAACATAAATATAAAACCTATACTAAAGAAGATAAAGGTATGTCTTATTTTTTTATAGCTTAAAGACTCTTTTAACAGTTCATAAATACTAATATGTATCATTATACCTGCTATCATAGCAAGTATCACACTCATAATAAAGTTATTAATAATATTAGATAGAAATAGATAAGCAAGTATCGCTCCTAATGGTTCTGATAAGCCTGATATTAAAGTATATAAAAAGGCTTTAAACCTAGATTTAGTACTAAAATAAATGGGAATTGCAATACTTATTCCTTCAGGGATATTATGAAAACTAATGGCTAAAGCTAAAGATAGGCCCAACCCTCTATTAGTAGAACTAGATAGAAAAGTAGCAACGCCTTCAGGAATATTATGCATAATAATTGCAAGCATGGAAACAAGACCTAATCTATATAGTTTTTTATTACTGATAGATTTGTTATCATTACTAGGTAAGAACTTATCTATTAACATAGAAATTATTACTCCAAGAGATATAAATATTAAAAGAAATAAAAGAGCAGGGAAACCTTTAAATATAGAAGTTAATAAATTAAAAGATTCAGGTATTAAATCAGTAAGAGATACACATATCATTACACCACTTGCAAAAGATAGGGATGCTAAGATGATGATTTTTTCATTCTTTAACTTAAAAAGTAGAGGAATAAAACCAATTAAAGTAGAAAGTCCTGCTAGAGTAGATAATATAAATGCATAAGTAAAGTTAGACATAGTATCACTGTTTCCTTTTCAATAATAGATATGCTAAAAAAAGAAAATTTATGATATTGATATGACTATTATAAAGTGATACAATATACTCACGCTTAAGGGGGATAGTTATGTTTATAGATGATAAAATAAAAGAATATATAGAACGTGAAAAGAAAGAATGGCAAGCATGTAAAGAACTATGGGAAAAAATAAAAGATGAAATAAAAAGAGAGAAAGAGTTACATAAATATATTTCTACTTATGAAAATGATTTTCTACATCAAGAATTAAAGAAAGATTTTGATAAAGTTTTGGATAATATAGAATCTCTTGCTAATACCTTTAATTTTAAAACTGGTATAGAGATATCTATTTTTAATGCTATTTTAATTCATGAAGGATATTTATCTTTAATATGTAGATATTCTTATAAAAAAGGTCTAAAAGATATTGAAGAGTTTCCTGATGATAAAACATTACATGCTGCTTTAAAAATATTTACTGGTATTGGCTGTTGTCGTCATACTGCAGCTTTTACTAAGAAAGTACTTGATAGATTTAATATTGAAAACAATATGGTTAGTGTTGATGCTAATGAGATAGACTATAATATAAATGAAATTAGACTTTTTTTAAGTAATATTCATAAGAATATGTCTAATAATCCTAATCATGTAATTAATTTTATAAGTGAAAATGATTATAACTATTTTCTTGATTTAACCTCAATTCAATTTAAAATATTTGGTGCATCTAACGGGTTTGCTTCTTCAATTGATGATTATAATTTGGTTTTTCCATTATATAGTTATGATTATAGTTTGTGGAATGATGAGTTCATAGATTATAGAAAAGTACCACCGATTTCTAGAGAAAAAGCTGATGAATTAATATATATTGCAAATGCTACTATTAGTAAATATGAAGCTAATCAAGACTTATTTATGGAATTTTATATTCAAAACTTTGATAATTATCGAAATATTACTGAGAATTATAATAAGATATATGAAAAAGAAAAGAGCTTAAGATTAATAAAATGTGATAAATAAAAGTGAAAGTCCTATGAAAAACGTGTAAATCATCATAAAAAGTCCTATAAAAAACGTGATAAAATGATTGAAATGTTTAATAATTAATGATATTATATCCTTATAAGAGGAGAACTATGTATGAAAAGAAAAATATATGAGGAATTATTAAAATGGGAAAATAATAATGATAATGTAAAACCTTTAATGATACTTGGAGTTAGACAATCTGGTAAGACTTACATAATAAATGAATTTTGTAAAAATGAATATAGTAATTATGTTTATGTTAATCTATTTGAAAATACTAATGTAATAGAGTTATATAATTCTAATTTAACATCAATTGAAAAGTTTAATAGATTAAAGCTATTACTAGATTTTGATTTTGAAAAGGAAGATACTATTCTTTTCATTGATGAGATACAAGAGAGTGAAAAATTAATTTCAGAACTTAAATACTTCCAAGAAAACCATAATAATGTTAGAATAATTTGTGCTGGAAGTCTTTTGGGCGTAAAATTAAAAAGATCAAAATTTTCTTTTCCGGTAGGTAAAGTAAAAATGTTAAATATGTATCCAATGGACTTTGAAGAATTTTTAGTTGCTATGAATCAAGAAATGTTAATAGATCTTATTAAAGATTGTTATAAAAATAATAAGCAAATAACATCTCCGATTCATGAGAAAGCTTTAAATCTATATAGAATATATTTAATAACAGGTGGTATGCCTGAAAGTGTTAATAATATGGTTAAGACTAATGGCGATTATATTAAATATGATAAAACTATTTTAACTGATATTGTTAGTTCATATTTTAAAGATATGGATAAATATGTTACTAATGAAAGTGAAGCTTTAAGGATAAATAGAGTATATGATTCCCTACCATCTCAATTATCTAATATTTCTAATAAGTTTCAATATTCTAATGTATCTAAAGATGCTAGAGCGAGAGAATATGCTACTGCTATTGATTGGTTAGAAGCTAGTAATATGGTTTTGCGTTGTAAAGCTATTAAAACTCCTGAAATACCTCTTGAAGGCTTTGTAGATGTTGATACTTTTAAATTATATTTAAGTGATGTAGGTATACTTAATAATATTTTAAAATTAAATATAGAAGATATTTTAAACGATAATATATCACTATATAAAGATGTAATAGCAGAAAACTTTGTTGCTAATCAGTTAGTATGTAATGGATTTGATTTGTATTATTATAGAAGTAATAATACAAGTGAAGTTGATTTTCTTCTATATACAAAAGATGGGATTATACCAGTAGAAGTAAAGGCTGGAAATGCTACTCAATCTAAAAGTTTAAAATTATATATAGAGAAATATAAACCAAAATATGCAATCAGAATAAGTACTAAAGATTTTGGATATGATCCTAAAACTAATATTAAATCTATACCTTTATATGCAACATTTTTAATAAAAGGTGATATAGATGAATTATAACTTAGAATGTGAAAATATATTAAATAATATAGACTTAAATAGCAAGCCCTCTTTATTATTACATGCTTGTTGTGCTCCATGTTCATCATCAGTCTTAGAGAAAATATCTAAATACTTTAATATAACTATTCTTTTTTATAATCCAAATATTACTGATTATAAAGAATATCTTAAAAGAAAAGAAGAATTAGAAAAATTTATTAACTTAGTAGGTTATGATATAAAACTATTAGATTGTAATTATGATAAAGAAAAGTTTTTAGATATATCTCATGGCTTAGAAGACTTAAAAGAAGGGGATATTAGATGTTATAAGTGTTATAACTTAAGATTAGAAGAGACTGCAAGAATTGCCAAAGAATATAACTTTGATTACTTTACAACAACTCTATCTATTAGCCCTTATAAGAATAGTAAATGGTTAAATGAAATAGGAGAAGAGTTATCTAAAAAATATAATATTAATTATTTATATGCAGACTTTAAAAAGAAAAATGGTTATAAAAGAAGTATAGAACTATCTCATATCTATAATCTATATAGACAAGACTATTGTGGTTGTATTTATTCTAAAGTAGAACGTCTTAAACACCTTCAAGATCAAAACTAGGTATAAATGATTCACTACAAGTACCACCTTCTTGCATATAAGCATTTTTAATACCTAAATCTATTGCATAGTCTATTACATCATTATATTCATCTTCACTAATAGTTTTATTTAAATATGGATAATCTTTAATAAAGTTAACTGGTGTATACTGATTCATAATACTAAGATAGATATTATCTTGGTATTTTTTATATAAGTAATCTATTATTTTTTTAGCATCATCACTCTTAGTAGGTAAGACTAAACATCTAACAATAATACCTTTAGTCATTAGACCATTATCATTAAATTTATTTTTACCTGTTTGTCTATACATTTCATCTAATGCTTTACTAGCAACTTCAAAATAGTTAGGGCATTTTGATAAATCTTTACCTAATTTATTGTCAGAATACTTAAAGTCCGTTAAATAAATATCAATATAACCCTCTAATAGTTTTAGTGTCTCTACACTTTCATAACCACTGGTGTTATAAATGATAGGAATAGATAATCCCTTACTTCTTGCTAGTTTAATCGCTTCTATAATACTAGGAACATAGTGAGTAGGAGTAACTAAATTAATATTGTTAGCATGTTTTTCTTCTAACTCTAACATCATTTCAGAAAGTCTTTCTATAGTTATTTCTTTTCCAAAACCATCAGTAGATATTTCTTTATTCTGACAATAACAACACTTTAAATTACAATTACTAAAAAAGATAGTACCGCTGCCATTGTTACCTGATATAGAAGGTTCTTCAAAGTGGTGTAGAGCACTCCTTGCCACTTTAACTTTATCAGTCGCTTTACAATATCCTAAAGTTTTAGTTCTATCTATTAAACAATTTCTTGGACATAAATTACATTTTTTATATACATCTATCATAGTTATTACCTACCTCTTTATAGAATAAAAATTTCACAACTCTATAAGAATTGTGAAAGGAAATTTAAGAAAGATTTCTTAATTTCATCATTGATAATAATTATTATACTCTTAATTATTTTTAGAGGTAACACCCGACACAGAACTAAGTATTCCTCATTTTTATATGTAAAAGAAATTTACATATTCATAGTATCATAAATATATAGTAATTTCAAGTATCCAATATTATTATCTTTAAAGGAAACAAGGAATTAATTTGTTTTTTTGATATTGATAAAATAACAAATGATGCTTGAGGAAGTTGGCAAATAATGTCAAGTTATTTATACAAAAATGAACGATTATTGAACGATTGAACGATTGTTGAACGATTTTTCTTACAAAATTAAAAAAGTATTGTATAATGTATATAAGGACGGTGATAAAGATGCAAGAAAATGAAAATATAGAATTTAAAGAACTATATACAGAAAATATATATAAAGAAATAGTTGCTTTCCTAAATTCTGGTAGTGGAACTATATATATTGGTTATAATGATAATGGAGAATTAATTGGTTTAGAAAATGTTAAGGAAACAGAAGAAAAAATATCAAATGGTATTAGAGGAAAAATAGTACCTGATTGTTCAGTGTTTGTATCTATAAATAACGCTACTTTAGATAATAAAGACTATATTATAATAAACGTAAGTAAAGGTGTTAATATATATTCATTAAAAGATAAAGGTATTATTAAAGGAACTTATATAAGAAATGGTTCTTGTTCAATGCCTGCTACAGAAGAGACAGTTAAACAAATGATTATTAAAAATAGTAATATAACATTTGAAACCTCAGTTGCAAATAATCAGAATTTAACTTTTAATTATATTCGTGAAGCTTTTATGGGAATAAATATAGATATTAATAATAAAAATATTATGAAAAATTTATTTATGCTTGATAATAATGGTAATTATACAAACTTAGCTTTATTATTGTCTGATCAGAGTCCTTATACAGTTAAAGTTGCAACATATCAATCAGTTAACAAAACTAACTTCTTAGATAGAAAAGAATTTGGAGGATCGCTTTTAGAAGTATATGACAAGACTCTATCTTATTTAAAAATTAATTCTGCAACATATGGACTAATAGATAGTAGTATAAGAGAAGATATAGAGGAATATCCTGAATTTATTTTACGAGAAATTATACTTAATTCATTAATACATCGTGATTACTCGCTATTAACTTCTAATATTATTAATATATATAAAGATGATAGTATTGAATTTATTAGTTATGGTTCATTATATGGAAATATTACAATAGAAGATATACTAGCAGGATTATCTACTTCAAGAAATCCTCATTTACAATCAATATTTATGCGATTAAAACGTGTAGAAGCGATTGGTAGTGGACTTAGAAGAGTTAATTCTTATTATAAAAGTAAAAATTTGGATTTTCTTGTAAAAGCATTACCTTCTTCATTTGTAGTGAGACTTCCAAGAATTACTATTGATAAAATACCTGCAAAAGATGATTATAAAATAATAATTGATTATCTTGATAAAAATGGTGAAATAACAAGAAAGCAAGCAGAAAGACTACTAAATAAAGAAAAAACTACAACTTCTAATGTTCTTAGCAAAATGATAAGTGATAAAATAATTAAAAAGATAGGTAAAGGACCAAATACTAAATATATTAAAATATAATTAAAAAACTTGGCAAATAGTGTCAAGTTCTTTAATTATCATACTCTTGATTATTTTTAGATAGAAGACACCCTATTACAGTATTGTAATTAGGATGTTTACACCAAAATATATTTGAGGTAACACCCAAATCGCAAACTAGGTATTCATCTTTTTTATATTATGTAAATTTCTTTTACATATTCATAGTATCATAAATATATAGTAATTTCAAGTATATTTGAAAATCTATGTAACATAAGGTATAATGAATAAAGAAAGAAGGAAGTCTTATGAAATATTATTGTATTGGAATTAAAGGAAGTGGAATGAGTACTCTTGCTCAGATGCTATATGATATGGGTAATGAGGTATCAGGTTATGATGATGCGAAAGATTATAAATTTACACAAAAAGGATTAGAAGAAAGAGGTATAAAAATCTTTTATGATGGTAATCATAAAATAGATAAAGATACTATTGTAACTGCATCTCGTGCTTTTAGTGATGAACATCCTGAAATTAAAAGGATAAAGGAGTTAGGTCTTACTTTTAAACCCTATAATGAAGTAGTAGGGGAGATAACTAAAGAATTTAATACTATTTCTGTTAGTGGTACGCATGGAAAGACTACAACAACATCTCTTTTGAAACATTTATTTATAGATACTATGGGTTGTAATTACTTTATAGGTGATGGAACAGGTCATATTGATATGAAAAATAAATTATTAGTAATAGAATCAGATGAATTTAATCGTCACTTTCTTGCCTATCATCCCACAACTGCTATCATTACTTGTATTGAACTTGAACATACAGAAATCTATAAAGATTTAGAAGATACTATAAAAACTTTTGAAAAGTTTGCCAATAAAGCTAGAAAGGTTATTGCAAATGGGGATGATGAAAACATTAGAAAGATTAACTTTAATAATGAAGTAATCTTTTATGGAGAAGATGAATCTAATGACCATATTATCAAAAATATAAAATTAGAGACTTCTGGTTCAAGTTTTGATTTATATAAAAAAGATGAGTTCATAGATAACTTTACAGTTCCTTTATATGGACATCATATGGTTATGAATACAGTAGGTGCGATAATCTGTGCTTTAGATGAAGGCGTTAGTAAAGAAAAAATAAAAGAGTTATTACCAAGTTTTAAAAATGCTGACCGTCGTTTTGCAGAGACTATTATTGGTAATACAATTATAGTAGATGACTATGCTCACCATCCAACTGAGATTAAAGTAACTCTTGAAGCGATTAGACAAAAGTATCCTGATAGAAAATTAACTGTTGTCTTTCGTCCTAATACTTATTCTAGAACATCACACTTTAAAAATGAATTTGCAGAGGCTCTATCTATAGCAGATAAAGTTTATTTAACACCAATTAAATGTGATAGGGAAAATCAAAAAGACTTTCCACCTATTAAATCAGAAGATATAATAGAACTTATACCGGGTAGTGAATTAGTAGATGATGATACTGTTAATAAAGTAGTAAAAGATAAAGATGGAGTAGTTGCCTTTATGGGATGTGCTACTGTATCTCATTTGATTGAAAATTTTACAAAAGCATTAGAAAATATTGAATAATTTAAAATATATATGATATACTATAAATGTCTAAAGAAATTGATGCGGATGACTCAGTATAAAACCGACTAAAGAGACGATAAGGGAGTATTGATGATTGTCACGTTCGTGTTGAAGACCTTTCCACTGGTTAGGGATCCTAAGAACTGACTATATACACCCACCTGTACATAAGTATAGGTTTTATCGTAGATCCAAAACGTTTCTTTGGACGTTTTTTATTGCATTTTTTTAAAAAATAGTGTATAATATAAGAACATTTAAAGGGGGAGGCTATGAATAATAAAAGAGTTTGCAGAAATATTAAGTCAAAGTTCAATAACTAAAGAGAAAGTAGAAGCTTTAGATAAAAATATAATGCTTATTGAAGATAAAACTAAAAGAAATGAAAGTTTAAGTGCCATTGATTATGTAACCACACTAGAGCTTATAAGATATATTGCTAACTTTGGAGTTACTCATGTAGATAATAGAACTAACTTATATAAACTATATAAATTACTGTTAGAAGAAATAGAACCAGCTTTAGATGATTTAACTTTAGATTATCTTTTATTAGTCATTAGTCAATTTAAAACTTTAAATGAATATATAAAAGAGTATAGTAATCATTTAGCAGATGAAAGAAAAGCAAAAAAAGTTCTAAGGCCTATAAATGAAGAAATGCGAAAAAAGATAAAACATTTAAAAAAATAATAAAAAGGGGGAATTAGTATGGAATCAAGAGTAGTAGAACAAATAAAGAAAATAGATGACTATTATGACCATAAGGAACCAGTACCATGTATAGAAGCAGTCAAAACTGTTGAGTTAGTTTCTGATATATCAATCGAAAATGAAAAAGCTTTTATTTCACGCATTACAAATTTAACAACTGAGGATACTACTTGTTATGAAATATTACAATTAAGCTACAGAACAATAAGACAAGAAAAAGAGGCTCTTCTTAGAAATTTAACCGATGAGAATCTTGCTGTTTTTCTAACTCAATATAAAATAACCCATTCATATCATCAATTCTTGGATAGTATAGGTGAAGAGGCACTGGATTCTCCACTAATAAATGAAATGAATAGAAGAGTAGTCGATAGTATAGGAAAAAGTGCTAAAGTTTTTAAAAGAAGAAATCGTTTAAGTAGGTAATTTTTACTTACTTTTTTATTTTTTGTTGACATATGACAACTTGTCACATATAATGATATAGTGACTGTTAGGAGGGAAGCCTATGCCTAGTGATACATTTCTAAGATTAAATGATGAAAAAAAGAAAAAACTAATAGATGCTAGCTTTAAAGAGTTTTCTCTTAATAATTTTAATGATGTATCCATTAATAGAATTATTAAAGAAGCTTCAATTTCTAGAGGAAGTTTTTATATGTATTTTGAAGATAAGAAAGATTTATATTTTTATCTTCTAGAACAGTATTTAGAAGTACTGATTGATAATATGGAAACGAATTTAATAAAAAATAAAGGAGATATCTTTAAAATGTTTCAAGATAACATTAAAGAAATCTATAATTCCTTTAAAAAAAATAATACTAATTTCTTAAAAAAATCTTTAGAAAATATTACTATGATGGAAGAGTCTAAGAAAACTTTTGGTTTTCGTGACAAGAGACTACTTAAAGAACTAATTCCTAACATCAATTTAGAATTACTTAATGATAATGCTAAAAAGCATATTGAAGTAATTTTTGCCATTAATATGCACCTTTTAATGGTAACTTTAATGAAGTTGTTAAAAAGTGATAGTCTTGATGAAGAGATACTTAAAGACTATTATGAACAATTAGACATTTTAAAATATGGGTGTGTTAAGAAGGAGGATTTATGTTAAAGATATTTAGATATTTAAAAGATAATATTTTATCAGTTATTCTAATTATTTTACTACTAATAGTTCAAGCGAACTGTGATTTAACTATACCAGAGTACACTTCTAATATTATTAATGTAGGAGTGCAACAAGGTGGTATAGAAGAAGTTAATCCTGAAGTAGTTAGAAAATCTAAATTAGATGAGATTTTACTTTTTGTAAGTGATAAAGAAAAAGAAGAGATTTTATCTAATTATGAGTTGGTTACTGAAAAAAGTGATGAACATGACTATGATATCTTAAGTGAAGAGCCAGTTTATGTCATTAAAGATGAAGAAAAATCTAATAGTGACTTAGAGAAAGCTATTCTTGTAGATTACATGTTAACTAGTAAAGAGAAGGAAGCAGTTAACATTCAAAATGAGATTAAGAAAGATATGCCAGAGTCTATGCAAGATATGGCTATAATAGATATCATTAAAATGTTACCTAGTAATGAACTTAATGAAATGAGAAAATCTATTAATGAGCAGTTTTCTGCAATGCCAGATAGCATTATAAGTCAAAGTGCTGTTGCAGCGATTAAGCAAGAATATATTGAAGTAGGACTTAATACTGATGCTATTCAAACTAACTATATTATAATTACAGGACTTAAGATGTTAGGACTATCTCTAATAAGTGTAACTGCAACAATACTAACAGTACTATTAGGAGCAAGAGTTGGTTCAGGTTTATCTAAACGTGTTAGAAAGAAAGAATTTAAGAAAGTCTTAAACTTTGGTACAGCAGAGTATAAAGAAATAGGTATATCATCATTAATTACTAGAAGTACTAATGATATTCAACAAGTACAAATGATGATTATTATGACTCTAAGACTATTTATCTATGCTCCAATAGTTGCAATCGGTGCCGTTGGTAAAGTACTTGAGACAGCACCATCAATGACTTATATTATTTGGTTAGGAATAGTTTGTGTTTTAACATTAATATTTACTTTATTTGCCCTTACTATGCCTAAATTTAAGAAAGTACAAAAACTAATAGATAAACTAAACCAAGTAACAAGAGAAATTATTACAGGTATTCCAGTAATTAGAGCTTTCTCTAATCAAAAATATGAAGAAGAAAGATTCAGCGTTGCGAATACTAACTTAAAGAAAACAAACCTATTTGTTAATAGAGTAATGAACTTCATGTTACCAGGTATGATGTTTATTATGAATGGTATTGTAGTTCTAATTATTTGGACTAGTGCTCATAAAATTGATGAAGGCTTATTACAAGTTGGAGATATGTTAGCATTTATTCAATACTCAATGCAAATAATTATGGCATTCTTAATGATATCAATGTTTTCTATTATGTTACCACGTGCTAATGTTTCTGCTAACCGTATTATGGAAGTATTAGAAACAGATGAATCTATTAAAGATCCTAAAAAACCTAAAACATACAGTAAGAGAATTAAAGGTTTAGTAGAGTTCAAAAATGTTAGTTTTAGATATCCTGATAGTGATGAAGATGTTATTACCGATGTAACATTTACAGCAAAACCTGGAACAACAACTGCCTTTATTGGTTCTACTGGTAGTGGTAAAAGTACCCTTATTAACTTAATACCAAGACTTTATGATGTTACTAAAGGAGAAATATTAGTTGATGGTATTAATGTTAAAGATGTAACACAGAAAGCTTTACATGAAAGAATCGGTTATGTTCCTCAAAAAGGAGTATTATTCTCTGGAACAATAGAATCTAATATTAAATATAGTGATGAAGATATGTCTGATGAGAAGATGATAGAAGCAGCACGTATTGCCCAAGCAGAAGAGTTTATCTTAGCTAAAAAAGATGGATATAAAAGTCGTATTAGTCAAGGAGGTACTAATGTATCAGGAGGGCAAAAACAAAGACTATCTATTGCAAGAGCAATCGCTAAAGATCCAGAAATTTACATATTCGATGATAGCTTCTCTGCCCTTGACTTTAAGACTGATTTTGAACTTCGTAAAGCTTTATATGAATATGCTAAAAACTCAACTATCTTTATCGTCGCTCAACGTATTAATACCATACTAAAAGCAGATCAAATAGTTGTACTTGATGAAGGTAAAGTAGTTGGTATTGGAACTCATCACGACTTAATCAAGAGTTGTTCAGTTTATCGTGAGATTGCTGAGAGTCAACTTTCAAAGGAGGAGTTAGAAAATGCCTAGAGGAGGAATGGGAGCAGTAAGTAAAGCTAAAGACTTTAAAGGAACTTTAAAGAAATTACTTAAGTATTTAGGTACATATAAAATAAGTTTAGCATTTGTTGTTATCTTTGCTATTAGTAGTGCTGTTTTCTCAATAATTGGACCTAAAATATCAGGAGAAGCAACAACTGAAATATTTAATGGACTATTAGGTAAAGTAATGGGAACTACTAATGGAATTGATTTTTCTAAAGTAGGAACTATTCTTTTAACTTTACTATCTCTATATATAGTCAGTGCAATTTTCTCTTACCTACAAGCTTTTATTATGAGTGGTGTAAACCAAAAAGTTACCTTTAATTTAAGGGAACAAATATCTCATAAAATGCATAAATTACCACTTTCTTATTTTGAAAGTAAAACAACAGGAGAAATATTATCAAGAGTTACTAATGATGTTGATACCTTATCACAGAGCTTAGATCAATCAATATCACATCTGTTAACTTCTATTACAACTTTAATTGGTGTAGTTATAATGATGTTAACAATAAGTCCTCTAATGACTTTAGTAACACTAGTAATAGTACCTATCGCTTTATTCATGATGAGTTTTATTATGAAACACTCTCAAAAATACTTTTTAAATCAACAAAAGTATTTAGGTGATATAAATGGTACTATAGAAGAAGCTTATTCTGGTCATACTGTTATTAAATTATTTAACGGAGAAGAAAAAACAATAGAAGACTTTAATAAAACTAATGAAAAGTTATATAATTCAGCATGGAGAGCTCAATTCTTCTCTGGTATGATGCATCCAATTATGAACTTTATTGGTAATATTGGTTATGTATTAATATCTATTTTAGGAGGATATTTAGTTATAAAGAATAAAATAGAAGTAGGTGATATCTTATCATTTACACAGTATATCAGAAACTTTATGAACCCACTTTCTCAAATTGCCCAAATTGGTAATATGATTCAATCAATGGTAGCTTCAGCTGAAAGAGTCTTTGAATTCTTAGAAGAGGAAGAAGAAGTTCCTGAAGTTAAGAAAGTAACATATGACTTAGAAAAACTTGGTAATACAGTTACTTTTGAAGATGTTAAGTTTGGTTATAATAAAAATAAAATTATTATCAACGACTTTAATGCAACAATGCATAAGGGCCAAAAGATTGCTATCGTTGGACCAACTGGTGCAGGTAAGACAACTATTGTAAAACTATTAATGAGATTCTATGATGTTAACTCTGGTTCTATTAAAATAGATGGAGTTGATATAAAAGATATGAAACGTGATGATTTAAGAAGTCTTTTTGGTATGGTTTTACAAGACACTTGGCTTTATAGTGATACTATCAAAGAAAATATCCGTTATGGTAATTTGAATGCTAACGATGAAGCCGTATATGATGCAGCGATAGCATCTCACGTTGATCATTTTATTAGAACAATGCCAGAAGGCTATGATATGATTCTAAATGAAGAAAGTGATAATGTTTCTGCTGGTCAAAAACAATTACTAACAATTGCAAGAGTTATTCTTAAAGATCCAAAAATATTGATTTTGGATGAAGCGACTAGTAGTGTAGATACTAGAATGGAACAATTAATTCAAGAAGCGATGGATAATTTAATGGAAGGAAGAACAAGTTTTGTTATCGCTCATAGACTTTCTACTATTAAAAATGCTAATTTGATATTAGTAATGAAAGATGGAGATATAGTAGAACAAGGAACACATGATGAATTACTTAAGAAAAATGGTTTCTATGCAGAACTATACAATTCACAATTTGAAAGTGTTGCAGAATAGATAATTATCTATTCTTTTAATATTATATTGAGAATTGACAATATATTTGCTATATTATAATCGGTGATATAGATGATAGATGAAATTGAAATAAATATTAATAGTGGTAGTTACAATAGAATAAATGCCCTTATTGATTATAATAATAAAAAATGCTATATGAATAATAATACTTATAAAGTAGATAATACATTTCTAGAAGAATTAAAAAAGATACTATATACTTTTAAAAAAGAATATGGGTCTATAAATGCCATAGATATAGAAGAATTTGAAATAATAGTAACTAATAAAAATCATAAGGATAGATATCATGGTAAAGGAATATATCCTAATAATTATAAAGATTTAATAAATTTATTAGAGAGGTTAAAATGAATGAGAGATTATTAAAATTATTAAATTGTCAAGAAGAGTTAAATAAAGGATTATCTACTTATATAGAAGCTTTTGTTGATTTTTATGGAGAAGAAAAAAAATCAGAAATAGAAGAAGCATTTAAAAATGCAATGTATATTGGCTATCAAACTCCTGATCAAATTTTTTTAACTCTAAATAAAATAGAAGATAATACATCTAATGAATTAATCACTAAAATTCTATTAGAAAATAAAACAAATTTAACAAAGGAAGATTTATTCCAAAACTATTCATTTAAATATGAAACTCTTATGCCTATTCATAAGTATAGAGAATTTTATGATTTATATAAGTTAACAGAAGAACAACGTCTAAAAATATTTATAGATAATGGCTATAATTTAATAAAGATGTATTTGCCATCTCTAACTTCAGAAGAATTTATTAGTATATGTGATAGTAAAACTATACCATTAAAATATCAAAATCTACCTGCTTGGATAAAAAATAAAATAGAATACTATTTTGATAGTTCAAATTGTCAAAAAGAATATTTAGAAAAATTTAATAAAACAAAAGAATTACTACAAAAAATAGATTCGAGTATTGATGAGAGCAACTTTGAAGAAAAGTTAAAAGATACAAAATTTCAACAATTAAAAGAGTTATTAGAAATATATTTGATAAAAAAAGAAGAATATACTTCTTATATGGAAAAATTTTCAAAATATTATGAATATATTGAAAAAACAAATAACCTAAATAATGTTTTAATGAATAAGTATTATCAAATGCTTATTAAAGAGAACATTGATTTAATTCCTCTAGATAAAAGAACAGGTTTGGAAGAATTTTTTACTGATAGCACCAAAGAATATAATCTAGACCCATATATTAAATTCTTATTTGGCTTTTCTCTAATTGGAAGTTGTGGCCTAGACTGTTTTAAAGAAGAAAAAACCAAAGAATTAGAAAAAGGTGATACTAATTCTTGGAGTGTTGAAGAAACAAAAAAAGCAAGAATAAAATATTTTAATATGAATGGAATAAACTTATCTGGTAGTTATGAAGATTATATAGATAATCCTGAGGTGAAAAAAATATGGCCTGATGAACAGAGAGTTAAACGTTTTTTTGAAATTCGGGATACACTTATAAATGATTTTAATATTGAATATTTTAATAGTATTAGTACAAATAAAGAAATTAGAGAAATGATTAATTCACTCATTTTATTAGATAAAGAAGATTGTTTCAATGCTAAATTATATGAAACAAGTGGTGCTTGTGTTAATCCTAATGTTATTTTAAAAAATAATTACTACAGTTTGTATTCACTTGTAATAGTAAATTTTAACTTATATGATATGGATTTAATGGATCAAAAAATAATTCATGAATTAAATCATTTATATGAATTGTTTTTAGAATATGTTGATGGAAATGATTATTCTATAATATGCGGATGGGACTATTTTACTGGAAAGATTAATCAAGACAAAATAGAACCAATAGATACTTTAAACGTTGATAATAGTAAAAGAGAATATGAATTATATAGTGAAATCATTAATGAATTAATTGCTAAAGATATTTGTAGAAAAATGTACCAAAAAGGAAATTATGTTTTTGGTAATCCTCATGAGCATAAAATTTACAATTCAACTAGTTATGATAGTTCTTCTTTTTTAGCAAAAGATTTTTACCATGAATTTAAAGATGCCATTATAAAAAGTAGAAGAAATGGAAATATTCAAATAATACTTAACGAAGTAGGTAAAGACAATTTTGATGATCTTAATTCTTTATTTGCAATATTTAATGAACATTTTGGAGGAATGAAGTTCTATAACCTAGTATCTTCTTTAAATTCTAATCAAGAAACAGAACAAACAAAAATATATTATGACTTGGTAAAACAAAGAGATGAAATTCTTAAAAATATGAGATGTTATAGTAGTATGAGAAATAAAAATGTAAATAGTATATAAGAATCATTTAAAGTCATACTAATTAAATCGTGTTGCAGAATAGATGGTAAACTCCATCTATTTTTTGTTTATAAGATTCTCAAAAAAGTTATTAGTTCAGTAGAAACAATCAACAATTATAAAAAGAAATTGTAAAAGTGCTATCTATATGCTTTTTTTCTCTTTTACTTGAACTTACTTTAAAAAAATGCTAAACTAATTTTAGTAATTGTAGTGAGGTGATAATATGGATGATAAAACAAGATTATTTAAACTAGTTAGTAATGACCAAGCAAAGGTTCATAAAACATTACTTGAAGTATATAACTCTCTAAAAGAAAGAGGTTATAATCCAATAGACCAAATAGTAGGTTACTTAATAAGCGGTGACTTAGGTTATATTTCAAGTTATCAAGATGCTAGAAGTAAGATAAAAACAATAGATAGAAGTAAGATAGTTGAAGTTCTACTTACTAGTATGTTAAATAAATAATGAGATATTTAGGTCTAGATTTAGGTACTAAAACTATTGGCCTTGCTATTAGTGATAAAACAGGTTTAATTGCATCATCTTATGAAGTCTTACGTCATGATAATAATCCAAATGACTGTTTAGATGAGTTAAAATCTATTGTAGAGTCTTTGAATGTTGAAGCTTTAGTTCTAGGATTGCCTAAAAATATGAATAATACTTTAGGTGAAAGAGCAGAAGCTACTCTTGAATTTAAAGAGTTTTTAGAGTCTAATATAGATATCCCTATTTATTTAGAAGATGAAAGACTAACTACTAAGAGTGCTGAAGCTATTCTAATAAAAGGAGATACTAGTAGAAAAAAACGTAAAAAAGTTATAGATAAAGTAGCTGCTACAATTATATTACAATCATTTTTAGATCAAAGGAGAAAATAATATGGATGGAAAAAATCAATTTAAATTAAAAGATGAATATGGTAAAGAAACAGTATATGATGTTTTATTTACATTTGATAATGAAGAGACTAATAAAAGTTATATAGTTTATACAGATAATAGTTTAGATGATAAGGGCAATGTTCAAGTTTATGCTAGTGTATATTATCCAGGAACTGATTCTACTAAACTAGATCCTATTGAGACAGAAAAAGAGTGGCAGGTAATTGAAAAAATTCTTGAAACAATTCAAGAAGAAGTTAAAGCTCAAGTTGGTAATGATACTAATACAGAAAGCAGCGCTGCTTAATAAAAGAAGGGATTGGCAGTATGAAGAAAATGCGTGTATTAGCTTTAATACTTGGTTTTATAGGAGTTCTATTGATTGGTAGTTTTATTTATTATCAATATAATGTTAGTCCTATAGATAAAAGTAGTAAGGCAAATATTGAGGTAGTTATCCCAGAAGGAATGAGTACAACTAACATAGCAAAAACACTTTATGATAAAGGGTTAATAAGAAATGAGTTCTTTTTTAAAGTTTATTTAAAATTAAATAATGTAAGAAGTCTGAAAGCCTCAACATATCTTTTAACTAAAAGTATGAGTATGAAAGAGATAGTTGAAGAACTAGAAAAAGGTAATACTAATGACAATGTTATTAGATTAACTTTTAAAGAAGGTGAAAGTGTTAAAGACTATGCTAATATGATATCTAAAAATACAGATATTACTAGTGAAGAATTCCTTTCTACTATTAAAGATACTACACTATTAACAAACTTAATAAATGATTATTGGTTTTTAACAGATAGTATTTTAGATGAGAATATATATTATCCTTTAGAGGGATATCTTTTCCCAGATACATATGAATTTTCTAAAGATAACCTAGATAGTGAAACCATTATAAGAAAACTATTAGATGAGGAGGAAGAAAAACTAGCTCCTTATAAAGATACTTTAGAAAATAGTAATATACATAGTATTATGACTTTAGCAAGTATCGCTGAACTTGAAGGAGTAAAAGATGAAGATAGAAAAATGATTATTAGTGTTTTTAATAATAGATTAGCTAGAGGTATGAATTTAGGAAGTGATGTTACTACTTATTATGCCTTTGATGAAGAAATGAATTCTGATTTAACTAGTGAAATGTTTAATACTTATAATCCTTATAATACTAGAAGTAGTGAAATGGCAGGACGTCTACCTGTAGGACCAATAAGTAATCCATCTTTATCTAGTATAGACGCAGCGATTAATCCAAGTTCTAGTGATTATTTATATTTTGTAGCAGATAAGAACAGAAATGTTTACTTTACTAAAACTGTCGCTGAACATGAAGAAAAAGTACAAGAATTAAAAGAAAATGGTGATTGGATATGGTAAATAATAACTATATGCATATAAAACGAATAAAAGAATATGCCATAGAAAACAAAATTCCTATTATGCAAAACGAAGGTATAGACTTTTTAACAACATTTATTATTAAACATCAAATAAAAAATGTTTTAGAAATAGGTAGTGCTATAGGATATTCTGCTATTATGATGAGCCTTTGCAGTCCTGATTTAAAAGTCACAACAATAGAACGTGACGAAGAAAGATATTTAGAAGCAGTTAAAAATGTAAAAAAACTTAATTTAGAAGATCGTATTACCTTGATATTTAATGATGCTTTAAAAGTAAAAATAGAAGATAAATTTGACTTGATTTTCATCGATGCAGCGAAAGCTCAAAATATTAAATTCTTTGAACTCTTTGAAAAAAACTTAAAAGAAAGTGGTTATATAATTACTGATAATATGTATTTTCATGGTCTAGTTCATAAGAATGAAAAAGAAATAAAAAGTAGAAATGTAAGAGGAATAGTAAGGAAAATTAAAGACTATATAGCTTTTCTAAAAGATAATGACAACTATAATACAACAATTTATGATATTGGTGATGGAATAGCTGTTAGTGAGAAAAAGACAAAAGGAGGTAGTTAAGATGGTATATGTTTTAGCAACAGCAGATGCTTGTAGTGATTATGCACTAGCTAACATTTTATCACTTACACAAACTGCATTTGATATTATTTGTATAGCAGTTCCAATAATATTAATTATTAGTTTAGTACTTACACTTATTAAAGTTATAACTGATCCTGATCAAAAACACTTTATTAGAAAGCTTATATCCCAAATAGCCGCTGCTATATTAGTTTTCCTTTTACCAACTATCGTTAATATTATTATGGCTTGGCTACCAGATGGTGGACTTAATGTTAGTTCTTGTTGGCAAAAGGCAAGAGAAACTAAAGGTGAAATTGGAATAATATTACCAGTAGATAATTTAGAAAGATAAGAGAAGACCTTAACTAACTAGAAGAGCAGTTTAAGTATTGTTTTCTCTTATGTTGTGCTAAGAACAGGATAATCACATTCTGTTCTTTTTACTATTGGTGAAGAATATTATTTCTATGTCATATTTAAAGCAAGTAAAGAAAAAGAATATAAATTCCTAATTTTTCTAGCACTCGTTATTGACATTTGCTAACACTAGTGTTATTCTACTTAATGTAAATAAGAAAGAAGAGTGATTAATTTGAAGAAAAAACAATTTAAAGCAGAATCTAAAAAGTTATTAGATTTAATGATTAATTCTATTTATACTAATAAGGAGATATTTTTACGTGAGTTAATCTCTAATGCAAGTGATGCTATAGATAAACTTTATTATGAATCACTTACTAACAAAAAGATTAAAGTTAAGAAAAAAGACTTAGAGATTAGACTTATTCCTGATAAAGATAATAGAACCTTAACTATTATTGATAATGGTATTGGTATGACTGAAGAAGAACTTGAAAATAATTTAGGTACAATCGCTAAGAGTGGTTCTCTTTTATTTAAAGAAAAAATGTCTGATGATAAAAATATGGCTATTATTGGACAGTTTGGTGTAGGATTTTACTCTAGCTTTATGGTAAGTGATGAAGTAGAAGTAATTAGTAAGGCCTATGACAGTGATAAAGCTTATCGTTGGGTATCAAGAGGTGCTGATGGATATTCTATTGAAGAAGTAGATTATGAAAAGCACGGTACTAAGATTATTTTACATTTAAAAGAGAATAATGAAGATAATAATTATGATGAATATTTAGAAGACTATGCTCTTCTTAGATTAGTTAAGAAATATTCTGATTATATCTCTTATCCTATAAAAATGGAAGTAGAGACTACTACTAAAAAAGATGATAAAGAAGAGAAAAAAATAGAAGATAAAACACTAAATAGTATGGTTCCTATTTGGAAGAAAGGGAAGAGTAGTGTAAAAGATGAAGATTATAATTCTTTCTATACAGATAAGTTCTATGACTATGAAGCACCTTTAAAAGTAATACGTAGTGAAGTAGAAGGAAGATGTTCATATACAACTCTTTTATTTATACCAAGTCATGCTCCATATAATTATTATTCTAAAGACTATGAGAAAGGACTTGAACTTTATTCTAAAGGTGTTCTAATCATGGATAAATGTTCTGATCTTTTACCTGATTACTTTAGTTTTGTTAAAGGTATTGTTGATAGTGAAGATATATCTTTAAATATATCAAGAGAAACACTACAAGATAATTATCAAATTAAATCTATCGCTAAGAGTCTTGAATCTAAGATTAAGAAAGAACTGGAAAAAATGCTTAAAAACGATAGAGAAAATTATGAGAAGTTCTTTAAAGACTTTGGAATGCAACTTAAAGTAGGTATTTATGAGTCTTATGGTATGGCAAAAGAGACATTACAAGACTTATTACTTTTCTATTCATCTAAAGAGAAGAAAATGGTTACACTTTCAGAATATGTTTCTAATATGAGTGAAGATGATAAGACAATTTACTATGCTTGTGGTGAAACTATAGATAAGATAGATTTATTACCACAAGTTGAAAGTGCTAAAGAAAAGGGAGTAGATATCTTATATTTAACTGATTACTTAGATGAATTTGTCTTTAAAGTAATGATGAACTATAAAGAGAAAAACTTTGTTAATGTAGCAAGTAGTGATGCTAATTTAGAAAGTGATGAAGAAAAAGAAGAATTAAAGAAGGTAAATGAAGAATATAAAGATATGTTTACTAAGATGCATGGTGCTCTAAATAATGGTGTTAATGAAGTAGAGTTTACTCATCGTTTAAAGAATCATCCTGTATGTTTAACTAGTAAAGGTGATGTTTCAGTAGAAATGCAAAAAGTAATGGATGCAATGCCAACAGATACTGGAGTTAAGGCAAATACTGTTATGGAGATTAATGAAAATCATCCTATTGCTGATAAACTAAAATCTTTATATGAAAATAAAGATTATGAGACATTAGAGAAATATAGTAAAATACTATATGCAGAAGCTAGACTTATAGAAGGAATGAGTTTAGATAATCCAACTGAAATAAGTAATTTAATTAGTGAGTTACTTGCTAAATAAAAAAGGATAGGTAATTATTAACATTACTTATCCTTTTTACATGTACTTCCAATACACTCATTATAATATGGAGAATTTTCCATTAACTTCTCATCTATATAATCATTACCAAGTTCTTCTGATAATGTCTCTTTACAACTAAATAAATTAGTACCAAGACCTAATCTTTCTCCCTTTATTTTAACTCCTAAGGCAGCTAGAGTAGTAGGGTAGTAATCAAATGTTGTAAAGCTTCTATTCTTGTTACAATCAGTATCAACTGCTGAATTTATAAAAACATTATATACACTCCTATCATAATTTGGATCAATCACATCAAAAGAATAAGTATTCATACTTAAATGATCTCCTACTAATATAATAGTAGTATTTTCATAGAAATCTTGTTTCTTAATCCACCTAATAAATTCATCTAATTTCTTACTTGAACAGTCTATTGCTGTTAAATATTGGTTATCATAAGTATCTTTGCAAGTATTATCAGTATAACCATCAGGAAAATGAGTATCAACTGTTAACATAGTAAAATTAAATGGTTCATCACTTTTAGATATTTCTTTTAATTCTTTTTTAGCATAATCAAATAGTTTTTCATCTTCATATCCCCAAAATACATAATAATCTTCATCTATTATTCCGTCTTCTATAGCAGTATAATAGTCAAATTCAGTATAATTACCATGATTTTTAAAATAAATTCTTCTACCACCAAAAGTTAAATCAGAACCTACCATAATATACTGTCTATATCCTTCGTCTTTTAGAATATCCCCTAATGAATAAGCTCCTGGGAGAGTAGTACCTGCTTCATATGTACTTACGTCATCTTGATTAAAAACAGTTTTTAAAGGAATACCTGCAGTATGAGCGACCATAGCAGCCATAGTCCAAGAAGCATTGTAAGCCATATGGGCTCCTCCTACTAAATTATTAGAAGAGAAGTTAATATTATCTTTAGCAAGCTCTGTTAATTCTGGCATGTAATTAATATCATATGCACCACCGTTTTGCTCGTCAGCATAAGTAGATTCCATAGACTCTAGAAATATATATATCAAATTTCTTTTTTCTTCAGGGAATTCTAAATCTACATTTTTAGGATTAACATATAGTGTTTCAAAGAAATTAGATTCTATATTATTATATTTAATATAGTCATATATGTATAAATTACTAGTAGCATAATAAATAGAGTAGATAAATAAACTTACTATAAAGAAAAATCTAATAGCTTTATAGAAATTTACTTTTACTATTTTTCTCTTTAACTTAATTTTTATAAATACCTCTAGATTTTTGAATAGTTTTGTTATAAAAAAGATAATAATAGTTAGTATTAAAGAAATTAATATACAATCATTAATAAAACTTATAATCATCTCATTGCTAGCAGTACTTACAGAATTAGTTAAAGTAAGTAATATTTGTTCAAAATTATTAATTTGTGCTTTATCTAAAGCCCAATTTGTACCAAAGATAATAACAAGTGCTAGAAATATTAGAAAATAGTATAAAATGAATTTACTTACTTTTACTGCTTTTTTTACTACTTCTTTTTTTGTCTTTTTTCTTTTTCGCATTTTTTACTTTTTTCCTTATCTCTAAATCTATATCTATATTAGCACTTATTACTTTTAATATATATGGTAGTATGAGAGCGATTATTAGACTAAGCCACATATATTTTAAACAAAAATCATAACTAAAAGTATATTCTGAATAATGCAATAATTTCTCACTACTAAAAATATAAATAAAAGTATTCATGATTGTAGTTATTACAAATGTATAAAATAAATACTTTAATATTAAATCACTATTACTAAGTTCTTTTTTTATTATTCTTTTTTCTATAAGAATAGAAATACTAGCAGGCATTAACATACATATTAAAAACATATTACCACGTCCTTACTTCTAAATATGTTATATTATAATAGAAAAATAGGAAAAATACAATTTTAAATTTTGACTCTTGGTATACTTTATGGTATGATTTAGCCATCTAAAGGGGATGGTTGAAATGAACGAATTTAAGAACTGTGATAGTTTAAAGTCATACCTAAATAAAGAGTCTAAAAGACTTAATATTAGTATAACTAATGTTTATAATACTTTCTTTTCAAGAGATTTACTTTATCGCTTAAGTAAAATCGATAAAAGTATGAATATAATAGTTAAGGGAAGTTTCGCACAAGCTGTTCATTTAGGTAAAATAGTTAGACCTATTACAGATATAGATTTAACTAGTACAATAGGCCATCATAATCCTTTAATTCTTTTAGTTAATGCTATGTGTGATAAAGAGGGTGATAATGATTTTGACTATATTTTAAGAGGTGCTCCTAAAAGAACTAATACAGGTATTATTAAGTTACCAATCGCTACTAAGTATGGAAAAATTAATCATCCAATAGGTATTGATTATAGAGAAAATCATCCTTGTATCTAGGAGAAACATTTGAAATTAGTACCTAAAGTATTTTCAAGGGATGAAGAATATGAAGTAGTAGTCCCTTCTATGGAAGAGACTTTAGCAGAGAAATTATGTATTATTGCCGAGTCTACTAAGACAGATGTTTTAAATACAAGAACAAAAGACTTCTATGATATTTATCACTTGCATGGTGGAGATTATGACTTAGATAAATTTTCTTACTATTTTGAAAAGATGCTTCAAGATAGAGGTAAAATTAGAGATATTTCTAGTTTAAATACTGATTATCTTAATAATGATTTTATTGAAAGGCATGAAAGCGTATGGCAAAGTAATAAGAAGCATTATGAGTTTTTAGATGATGAAGTTGATTTAAAAGGAGCTGTTTATTATACAAAGAGTACTTTAAAAGAACAGTTTCAAAGAATAAGACAGGGTAAAAATAAAGTTTATAAGATATAAAATTATTTAGAGTGTGTAATAGTGATGTGGTTTCCTCTATACATTTACTCGCTAATGTAAAGAGGACAACAAAATGAAAAAGAGAATTGATTCTTCAAGGTAAGTTATGCTTGGGGATAAAAAAATATTACTATCATTGAAAACTTTATACAAGATAAATATAAAGATAATTTACAAGACTTTTTATGTAGTCCTATGAATAGTAAACCTAGAAATAAACTTGAAAAAGTAAACATATTATTAGAATTAGCATTAAATATTAAAGTACAGAGATTTATTTGAAACTAAAGAAATGACTGATTATATATTAAACAGCCATACTGTGCAACTAGTGACTTATTTAATTATAAAAGATATATTGACATACATACATTTGTGTTATAAACTTAGGTTACAATTATATATGTAAAAAAATAATTAATTTGAATATATATTGGAGGTGTGAATATGAATGTTGCCATTAATGATATTTATGAAATTGCTAAATGGTTTTTACATACAGAGCCAATGACTCATAAAAAATTACAAAAGTTACTATATTTTAGTTATGGTATTTATTTAGCTCAAAATAATAGTGATTCAAACAACCTAAATAATTTCTTATTTAAGAATAAATTTGAAGCATGGGTTCATGGGCCTGTTGATCCTAAAATTTATTCTTTATATAAAAATAATGGTGTGAATTTGTTATCAATTGAGAGTGTAGAAAAATTTAATTTTAATCAAGAAGTGATGAATGCATTAAATAAAACAATCGAAATTTATGGTAAATACAGTGCTGATGAATTAGAAAATATTTCTCATAGTCAACAACCATGGATAAATGCTAGGAAAGGACTATCACCTATAGATGCTTCTAACAATTTACTTAAAGATGAAGATATATTTGTAACATTTAAGGAAATATTATTTAATGAATCAGTTTAATAGTGATAATAAAAATATTTGTATAGACTTTTCTCTTTTTCCGTTTTGTTTTAGATGTGTTAAAACAGAAAACTTTACTAATAAATTAAAAAATGCGAATCAATTCTTTGAAAAATTTAAGAGACTTTTTGAAACTGATATACCTGCTTTGATTCAATTTTCTTTTGATAATGTAAAAAAGGAAACAAAAAGGCATTCTCATGCAATTTTAACTGATACAAAAGAATATTCTGTTGTAATTGATGTTGTAAAAGCTTTATTTAAGTCTTATAAAGGTGATGACTATAGCGATAGAGATTTTGAACTGTTTTTAAATAACAATATTAACGAATATCACGTTTGGCAACTTGGTATTAGTAGTGGTATAAGATTATTCGGAATAAGACGGTCAAATGTTTTTTCAGTTCTTTTTATCTATAAGGAAAGTTTTTTTGAAAAGAAATCGAATTTATGTATTGACAAACATACCTTCTATAAAGTACACTTAAGTTACTAAAGGGAGGTTCACATTATGGAGATATATAAAGCATATAAATTTAGGTTATATCCAACAGATGACCAAAAGGTATTAATTAATAAGACTTTTGGATGTAAAAGATTTGTATATAATTATTATCTTAATTATTTTAAAGAAAACAAAGGTAAATTTAGATATGATTTACATAAAGATTTACCTAAATTAAAAGAAGAAAATGAATTTCTCAAAGAAGTGGATTCAATCGTATTATGTTCTGCTGTAGATGATTTATGTAAAGCTTTTAATGATTATTATGCTAAAAGAAAAGGTTATCCTAACTTTAAAAGTAAATTTAGTAGACAGTCTTATAGAACTAGTTGTGTAAGAGGTACATATAAAGAAAAAGAATATAGTAATATAGAAGTAGATTTATTAACTAGAAATATAAAATTACCAAAACTAGGAAAAGTTAAAATAAGAGGATTTAGAAATGAAGAAAGAATAGAAGGTAAGATAGTAAATGCAACTATATCAAGAGATGCAACCAATAAGTATTATGTTAGTGTATTAGTAGAAGAAGATATCATAATAGAAAAGATAATACCTACAACTATAGTAGGAATAGATTTAGGAATAAAAGATTTAGTAGTAACAAGTGATGGTATTAAATATGGTAATGATAAAGTATTAATGAAATTTGAAAAGAGGTTAAAAAGATTACAAAGAAAGTTATCTAGACAAGTTAAAGGTAGTAAGAATTATTTAAAGACAAAAGAAAAAATAGCAAGAGTACATGCTAAGATAAAGAATTATAGAAAACATTATTTAAATGACATTGCTAATGAGATAGTAGATGACCATGATATTATAGTAACAGAGAGTCTATTAGTAAAAGATATGTTTAAAGAAAAAGTAAAAGCATTTAACAAAAGTCTATCAGATGCAAGTTTAAGTAAATTATGTTCTCTAATAGAATGGAAAAGTAAGATAAAAGGAAAGTATTATTATAAGATAAATACTTATTATCCGAGTAGTCAAATATGTAGTCACTGTGGTTATAAGAATAATGAAATAAAAGATTTATGTATAAGAGAATATGATTGTCCAGAATGTGGAACTCATAATGATAGAGATATAAATGCTAGTTTAAATATATTATTTGAAGGGTTAAAGTTACACTATAATTTAGTTAGTTTAGTATAGATAATGTTTTAGATAGAAAAAAACGATTTAATATAAAAATAAATTAGTACGGTGGCGACCATCGGAATTTAAGCCTATGGAGAATAGAGGTTACTCTATCTATGAAATAGGAATCCTTGGAGGCAACGACAAGGGCGAAATAAAATTTATTTTATTTCTTATGTTCTCCATAGTTTCACTTCCTTGTTATTAGTATATCATGTCGTATTTTTAGTAGCAATTTTTTCTTTAAAAAATAAATTATCTTTGTTATACTTGTTTTATAGCGAAAGGATAGTGATTAAATGAAATATGTTTATGCCTTTAGTGAAGGCAATAAGGATATGAGAGAGTTGTTAGGAGGAAAAGGAGCTAATCTTGCAGAAATGACAAGAATTGGATTACCTGTACCTCGTGGTTTTACTGTAACAACTGAAGCTTGCTTAAAATACTATGATGATAATGAAGAGATTAGTGAGGATATTAAAGAAGAAATCTTTAAAGAATTAGCTAATCTTGAAAAGTTAACTGGTAAGACTATGGGAGATAATAAAAATCCATTATTAGTATCAGTTAGAAGTGGGGCAAGAAGCTCTATGCCAGGAATGATGGATACCATCCTTAATCTTGGTATGAATGATGAAGTAGTAGAAACACTTGCAAGACTTACAGATAACAAAAGATTTGCTTATGACTGTTATCGTCGTTTTATTCAAATGTTTGCAGATGTAGTTATGGGCTTTCCAAAGAGTTCTTTTGAATATTTATTTGAAGATATTAAGAAAGAAAAGAATGTAGAACTTGATACTGATTTAACTGCTGATGACTTAGTTGAAGTTGTAGATAGATATAAAGAAGAATATAGAAAACATGCTGGTGTTGAGTTCCCACAAGATGCTAAAGTGCAACTAATAGAAGCGGTTAAAGCTGTCTTTAGAAGTTGGAATAATGATAGAGCGATTACTTATAGACGTCTTAATGATATTCCAGGTGACTGGGGTACTGCTGTTAATGTTCAAGAGATGGTTTATGGTAATATGGGTAATACTAGTGGTACTGGTGTTGCATTTACTAGAAATCCTGCTACTGGAGAAGCTAAGCTATATGGAGAGTATTTAATTAATGCTCAAGGAGAGGATGTAGTTGCAGGTATTAGAACTCCACAGTCTATTGATACTTTAAAAGAAGTTATGCCAGAATGTTTCGATGAGTTTGTTAAGATATGTAAAACTCTAGAAGACCATTATAAAGATATGCAAGATATGGAGTTTACTATTGAAAATGGTAAGTTATTTATGCTTCAAACTAGAAGTGGTAAAAGAACAGCAGAAGCTGCTCTTAGAATTGCTGTAGAACTTGTTAATGAAGGTAAGATTACTAAAGAAGAAGCTCTTTTAAGAGTAGAACCTAAACAACTAGAACAATTATTACATCCTGCTTTTGATAAAGATGCCTTATCTAAAGCGAAAGTTATTGGTAAAGGTTTAGCTGCTTCTCCTGGGGCTGCTACTGGACATTTATATTTTAGTGCAGAAGATGTTATGAAAGCTAACGAAGAGGGAATAGAAGATATAATATTAGCAAGAGAAGAAACATCTCCAGAAGATATTGAAGGTATGAATATCGCTCGTGGTATTTTAACAGTTAGAGGTGGAATGACTTCACATGCTGCTGTTGTCGCTCGTGGTATGGGTACTTGTTGTGTATCAGGATGTTCTGATGTAGTAGTTGATGTTAATAAGAAAACTTTAACTACTAAAGCCGGTAAAGTATTCAAAGAAGGAGACTATCTTAGTTTAGATGGTTCAACTGGTAATGTTTATGGAGAAGAGATAAAAACAGTTCCTGCATCTATTAGTGGAAACTTTGAAACATTCATGAACTGGGCTGATGAGATAGCAGATTTAGAAGTTAGAACTAATGCTGATAATCCTAGGGATGCTAAAGTTGCAAGAGATTTTGGTGCTAAAGGTATTGGACTTTGTCGTACAGAGCATATGTTCTTTGATAGTGAGAGAATCTTTAACTTTAGAAAGATGATAGTAGCACCTACTTTAGAAAAACGTGAAGAAGCACTAGATAAGATTTTACCTTATCAAAAAGATGACTTTAAAGAGTTATTTAAAGTTATGGATGGTTATGAAGTTACTATTAGATTTTTAGACCCACCACTACATGAGTTCTTACCTCATACTGATGATGAGATTAAAGCTCTTGCTAAAGATCTTGATATGGACTTTGTTTCTTTAAAGAATAAAGTAGAGTCACTAAAAGAATTTAATCCAATGATGGGACATCGTGGATGTCGTCTAGCTGTTACTTATCCTGAAATTGCTGTTATGCAAACAAAAGCTGTTATAAATGCCGCTTTAGAAGTAGAAAAAGAGGGTATTAAAGTAACACCTGAAATTATGATACCTTTAGTAGGTGATGTTAATGAATTAAAATATGTTAAGAATATAGTAGTTGAAACAGCTGATGCTATTATTAAAGATAATAACAGTGATTTAAAATATAAAGTAGGTACTATGATAGAAATACCAAGAGCTGCTTTACTTGCAGATAAAATAGCAGAAGAAGCAGAATTCTTCAGTTTTGGTACTAACGATTTAACCCAAATGACTTATGGATTCTCAAGAGATGATGCTTCTAAGTTCTTAAAAGATTACTATGATAAAAAAATATTTATAAATGATCCTTTCGCAAGCCTAGATACTGTTGGTGTAGGTAAATTAGTAAAAATGGCTGCTGAACTTGGTAGAAGTACAAGAAGCGATATCAAATTAGGTATCTGTGGAGAACATGGAGGAGATCCTAAGAGTATAGCTTTCTGTCATAAAGTTGGCCTTAACTATGTTTCTTGTAGTCCATTTAGAGTACCTGTTGCAAGACTTGCTGCTGCTCAGGCTAAATTAGAGAATTAATTATGTCTTTATATGATAGAATGCTTAATATTGCTAATATAGACAAAGAATCTATTATTAAACAAGCGATTAAAAAAACTAAAAGTGACTTAACAAATCTTGATTATGAGAGAATGTGTTTAGTATACAGTAGCTATTTATATGAGAATCTAAAAGATATGTCATGTCTTGCTTATATAGTTGATACTAATGATTTAGGATTTTCTTATAAACATAGATTTGTTTTAGTACCAGTTGATAATAGTAATTACTATTTAGCTGATTTAACCTATAAACAGTTTGTTAAAGAAGATGATATGCTTAGAAAATTGTATAATGATGGTTATGAAATGATAGATAATGATAAATATAATTATTATCTACATAAAGTAACTGGTACTAATAAAGATATAACAATAGATGAAAGTTTGTTTAAAGAAACAAATAGACTTGGTAAATAATAATCCCAAAAATCTCTATAAATATTTGGGAAATTGCATACAATAATAGTGTATACTTATTGACATATATGTCAAAATATAGTATATTAGTATTGCATTTAAGAAATGTAATATGTACATGTTAGCCGCTCTTGGATGGTGCGGGTTATAAATTATTCCAATCGTGAAATGTTAACCGCTCTCGGATGGTGCGGGATATAAATTATTCCGATCGAAAATGTTTGAAAACTTTGTTCTTTTGAATAAAGTTTTCTTTTTCTTCTAAAAATCAAACTTTTGTACTTGCAAACATAGTTATAATTTGATATATTTTAGTTACAAGTTATATTTTTTATTGGGGGGGTGCTTATAAAATCAAGGTCCAAACAGGATATATTTATCATATAAAAGATGAATTCTTTGATAAGATTAATGATAAAGGTTTAATGATAAATCATGAAAATGGAAGAGCTAGACCTACTTACTTTACAATTAAAGACAAGGATATATTATGGTTTATTCCGTTAAGTAGTAAAGTTTCTAAATATCAACCTATAATAGATAAAAAGGTTAAAAAATATGGAGATTGTCGTTCTATAATGATAAGAGAAATTGCCAATAAAAAATCAGTTATATTATTACAAAATGCTTTTCCTACATTAGAAAAATATATAGATCATCCCCATATAATAAATGGTAAACCACTTAAAGTAATAGATACATTAAAAGATGAAATAACTAGCAATTTTAATTACTTATTATCTTTAAAGAAACAAGGAGTTAATTTGTTTTTTCCTGATATTGATAAAATTAAAGAGATGATGCTTGAAGAACTTGGCAAATAATGTCAAGTTTTTTTCTTTCAATGTAAAAGTACAAATATTTATGTTATACTCATATTGGTATGAAAAGGGGAAGTATTATGAGTAAAACTACAAATAAAAAATCAAAAAAGAAAAAATATACTACTAGACTTGAAAAAAATAAAAGAATTTATTATAAAAATGATTCATCTACATATACAGATAAGAAGAGTAATAACAATAAATTAGTTTTGATTATTTTAATAATTAGTATTTTTTTTAATGCATTTTTTTTGTTGAAAATTAATAATTTAAGTTTATCTGTAGATGACTTAAATAATACTATTGAAGATAAAAATGGTGAAATGGAAAGATTAGAAGATGATTACACTAATTATTTATTTTTAGGAGATTCTATTACTGATTTTTATGATTTAGATAAATATTATGAAGGATTGCCTGTTGTGAATAGTGGTATTTCAGGTAATACGACTGAAGATATCTTAAATGATATGAAAAATAGAGTTTATAATTATAATCCATCTAAAGTATTTTTATTAATAGGTACTAATGATTTAATTCATGATATCAGTGTAGATGATATTGTCTCTAATATTGAAAAAATAGTTAATGAAATTAATAGTAATGAACCACAGTCTGAAATTTATGTTGAAAGTGTTTATCCTGTTAATGATAATTTAGATGAAGATATGGTTGATGTTAGAAATAATGATGATATTATGGAGATAAATGAGGAAATAAAAAAATATTGTGATGATAATGGTTATACTTATATTAATATGTATGATAAATTACTTGATGATGATGGTAATTTTAATGAAGAATATACTGATGATGGACTACATCCTAATAGTAGGGGATATGAAGTGATTACTGAAGAAATAAAGAAATATTTAGACTAGTTATATAATTCATGTTATACTATAGTTGTTAAGGAGAGAAGTATGAAAAAAGATAAAATTGAATGGTTATTCGATAAAGTATGTAATGTTTTACATTTAAAATTTAATACTAAGACACGTAAGTTATTAATCCAAATATTTAAGTTTGGAATTGTTGGGGGAATTGCTACTGTTATTGACTTTGTTTTTCTTTATATATTTAGAGAATTTTGTCATTTTCCAGTACTTGTTTCTAACACTTTATCATTTTGTATTTCTGTTATTTATAATTATACTGCCAGTGTTAAATGGGTATTTGATGTTAATAAAGAAAAAGATGCTAAAAAGCAATTTATTATTTTTATAGTATTTAGCGTTATAGGTCTTTTACTTAATAATGCAATTATGTGGCTAACAGTAGATTTCTTAAGTATCTATTATATGCTTGCTAAGATAATTGCAACAGTTATAGTTATGGTATTTAACTTTGTAACTAGAAAGATTTTTTTAGAATAGAGGGATATTATGGATAAAATATCAGTTATTGTACCTTGTTATAATGAAGAAGAATCACTTCCTTTATTTTATAAAGAGATAAATAAAGTGATTAATAAGATGAAAGAAGTATCTTTTGAACTTATATTTATAGATGATGGTAGTAAAGATAAGACTCTTAATATTGTTAAAGGATTTTCTAAAGATGATAGCAATATTAGATATATTTCTTTTTCAAGAAATTTTGGAAAGGAAGCGGCTATTTATGCTGGACTTGAATATTGCACTGGGGATTATATAACATTACTTGATGTTGATTTGCAAGATCCTCCGAAACTTATAGAAAAGATGTATAAAATTATTACAACAGAAGATGTTGATATAGTTGCTCTTAAAACTGATGCTCATAAAGAGTATGGCATAGTTAGAAGATTTTTTACAAATTGTTATTATAAACTAATATCTAAATTATCTAAAGTGGAGATGGTACCAGGGGCTAGAGACTTTAGGTTGATGAAGAGACAAGTAGTTAATGCTGTATTAGAATTAAAAGAATATAACCGTTATAGTAAAGGAATATTTAGTTTTGTAGGATTTAAAACTAAATGGTTGACTTATGAAGTTCCTAAAAGAGTAGCAGGTAATAGTAAATGGAGTTTCTTTAAATTATTTACTTATGCAATTGATGCAATTATTGGATATTCTACTGTTCCTTTAACAATAGCTGTTTTTGTAGGAGTATTATTTTGTTTAATTGCTTTAATTGCTATTATTTTCATTGTTATTAGGACTTTAATATTTGGAGATCCTGTAGCAGGATGGCCATCTTTAGTTTGTATTATGTTTTTCTTAAGTGGAATTCAACTATTTTGTACAGGAATTAGTGGTGCCTATATTTCTAAAACATATACAGAAGTTAAAGGTAGACCTATTTATATAGTAAGAGAAACTGAGAAAAAGTGAGAGAAATACTGATTTATTAAATAATTTTAATTATTGGATATATTGTGTCAATTTAGAATATTTGATAAAATTATTTTAGGAAGGTGATAATATGAAATTTTTAATTACAGGAGGAGCAGGTTTTATTGGAAGTAATTATTTACATTACGTTACTGATAAATATAAAGATGATTATTTTGTTTGTTTAGATGCTCTAACTTATGCTGGTAATTATAATAACATTAAAGATTTAGAGGGGAAAAATAATTATAAATTTGTAAAAGGAGATATTACTGATAGAGCTTTTATTGATAAACTATTTAGTGATGAAAAGTTTGATGTTGTAATTAATTTTGCAGCAGAGTCTCATGTTGATAATTCTATTAAAAATCCAGAAATATTTTTAACCACTAATATTATTGGTACTGAAGTATTAATGGATGCATCACTTAAATATAATGTTAAAAGATATCATCAGATTTCAACTGATGAAGTATATGGAGATTTACCTTTAGATAGGCCAGATTTACTATTTACAGAAAACACACCACTTCATACATCTAGTCCATATTCTACTAGTAAAGCAAGTGCAGATTTATTAGTTATGGCATATTATCGTACTTATGGATTACCTGTTACTATTAGCAGATGCTCTAATAATTATGGACCATATCAATTTCCAGAAAAATTAATACCAGTTGTTATATCTAAAGCATTAAATAATGAAAAAGTACCTGTTTATGGAACTGGGGAAAATGTAAGAGATTGGATTCATGTACATGATCATAATATTGGTGTTGATTTAATTGTTAGAAATGGTAAAGTTGGAGAAGTATATAATTTAGGTGGACATGCTGAAAGACATAATATAGATATCGTTAAGACAATATTAAAACAAATGGGTAAGAGTGAAGATTTAATAACATTTGTTGAAGATAGAAAAGGTCATGATTTAAGATATGCAATAGATTCAAGCAAAGTAGAAAATGAATTAGGATGGGAACGTACTTATACTTTTGAAGATGGTATTAAAGAAACAATAGATTGGTACTTAAATAATGAAGAATGGATTAATGATATAAAAAGTGGTGCTTATAAAGAAGCATATAAAGATTAACTTGGCAAAATATGTCAAGTTTTTTCTTTTAATTTTTCAGTATTCGGATTTGATGCTATACTCATATTGATGTAAAGAGGGGATATTGATGAGTAAAAAGAAAAAACATAGTACAAGACTAGAAAAAATAAAAAAATTATTATAAAAAACAATTTTGTAATAGAAAAAAAGATAATTATACTAACTATTTATTTTTAGGTTATTCTATTACAAAATATTATGACTTAGATAAGTATTTTACTGATATGCCAGTTGTTAATAGTGGTGTTGCTGGGGAGACTACTGATGATATATTAAGTAATATGAAAAATAAAGTATATTACTATAATCAATCTAAGATTTTCTTTTAATAGATAATAATGTTTTAAGAGATGAGAAAAGTAGTGATGAAGTAGTTGATAATATAAAGAAAATTATAAGAGGAATTAAGGAAAATAGAAAAGAAGTAGAAATCTATTTAGAAAGTATTTCTTCAGTTAATGAAGAAATTGATAAAAAAAGTTGGACTTAAAGATAATGATGATATTAATGAGATAAATAAGAAACTAGAAGAATATGCTAAAGAGGAAGATAAAACTTTTATTAATACCCATGAATTGTTAGTAGACGAAGGTTGCCTTTTGAATGAGGATTATATGGTTGATAGTCTTCATTTAAATGATGAAGGTTATGAGTTTGTTAGTAATACTTTAATAAAATATTTAAAATAAAGTCTTTTTTTGTTGTATTTTATAGAAATTATATGTTATATTTTTATTATAGGTGGGGGGAATTATGGAAAAAACTTTAAAATTAAGACAATCAAATTTTGAATTAATGCGTATAATCTCTATGTTTATGATAGTAATGTGGCATGTTATTATAAGTGGAGTTGGTTTAAGTCAAGCGAATAATACACTTACTTTATTTTTAGATATTATTAAATTAATTTTGGTAGTTCATGTTAACTCTTTTGTTTTAGTCACAGGATATTTTCAATCTACTTCAAAATTCCGTTTAAAAAAAGTTTTAAATTTAATTGCAACATCATGGTTTTATAGAATAGTAGCTGTTATTATTGTATTGGCATTATCATTAACTACTTTAACTAATTTAGAAATTCTTAATAATGTTTTTATACTGCCATTAGAGCATGAACATTGGTTTATTCATTATTACATTTTATTGTATATATTATCACCGTTTTTTAATAAGTTTATTGAACGTTCTAGTCAGGGTGAATTAAAAAAATTAGTATTAACTTTAGTTTTTATTAATTGCTTTTTACCATATTTAACTAATCAGGGATTTTTTAATACTTCATTTGGATTTTCGCTTTATCATTTTATTACTTTATATTTTATAGGGGCTTATTTTAGAAAGTATCCACTTAAACAGTCTTATCATTTTAAAAATATGAGTATTAAATATTTTAGATTGTTAATGGTATTAATATTTTTTGGTTGTGCTTTTGGTTCGCTTACTATTTTATATCTTGGTAAATATATTTGTAGTTTTGCTATTCCAGGTTCTATTTTATTTGAAATTGGAGCGATTTTTCAGACGCATCCTGCTGCTTATGATTTTCCACTTATTGTTGTACAAAGCTGTGTATATTTCTTATTTTTTAGTACTTTCTCTTTTAAGAACAAATTTATAAATAATTTATCTACCTTAATGATTGGAGTGTATCTAATTCATGAGTCTGAATTGTTAAAACCTTATATATATAAACTATTTCCTTTTTTAGTAGATAAACATTCTCCTTTTGAGATAATATTACAAATTTTTGTGGTAGCTTGCATAATATTTATTTCATCTGTTATTATTGAGTATTTTAGAAAAAAAGTTGTAGAATTAATAGGCTTTTTGGTTAAAAATTTAAAAAGGAAAGAAGCTTAAATTAGTAGTTTTGTTAAATATTTAGAATGATTTACTGTCTTTATTTTTTATTATAAATACGATATAATCTAATTTATAGGAGGAAGATATGAAAAAAAAGATATTTTTTGTTGTTTTAGTTGCAATTAGTTTGGTGTTTTTAAATGTTAATGCTTTAGGTAAAACTGGTTTTTTTGAAGAAGATGGTTCACTTTATTATTATAAGGACGGAATAATACAAAAAGGTATTACAGAAATAGATGGAGAAGATTATTTCTTAGGAGAGTATACAGGAAAAGTTCAAATAGGTTTTGTAACTTCTTCATTAACAGGAGACATGTATTATACTAATCAGGATGGAAAAATATTGAAAGGTATTACATCAATAGATGGAGAAGATTACTTTTTAGGGGAATATACAGGAAAAGTTCAAATAGGTTTTGTAACTTCTTCATTAACAGGAGATGTGTATTATACTAATCAGGATGGAATAATACAAAAGGGATTTGTCTTTATCGATGGAGCGACTTATTATTTTGATTCTGATGGTAAATTAGTTAAAGGTATTACAGAAATAGATGGAGAAGATTATTTCTTAGGAGAGTATACAGGAAAAGTTCAAGTAGGTTTTGTAACTTCTTCATTAACGGGAGATAGGTATTATACTGATCAAGATGGAAAAATATTGAAAGGTATTACGCCAATAGATGGAGAAGATTACTTTTTAGGAGAGTATACAGGAAAAATTCAGACTGGATTTGTTCAATCAAGTTTAAATAATAAGTATTATTATGCAGATGAAGATGGAAAAATTTATAAAGGTGAATTTGAATATGACGGTAATACTTATAATACTTTAGAAGATGGAAGTTTAATTGAAGGATTTTATGATATAGGATTAGATCGTTATTATTATATTTTGGGTGTAAAGCAATATGGAATTACAGAAATAGATGGGGAAGATTACTTCTTAGGAGAGTATACAGGAAAAGTTCAAGTAGGCTTTGTAACCTCTGCCTTAACGGGAGATCGTTACTATACTGATCAAGATGGAAAAATATTGAAAGGTATTACTCCGATAGATGGAGAAGATTACTTTTTAGGAGAGTATACAGGAAAAATTCAGACTGGATTTGTTCAATCAAGTTTAAATAATAAGTATTATTATGCAGATGAAGATGGAAAAATTTATAAAGGTGAATTTGAATATGACGGTAATACTTATAATACTTTAGAAGATGGAAGTTTAATTGAAGGATTTTATGATATAGGATTAGATCGTTATTATTATATTTTGGGTGTAAAGCAATATGGAATTACAGAAATAGATGGGGAAGATTACTTCTTAGGAGAGTATACAGGAAAAGTTCAAGTAGGCTTTGTAACCTCTGCCTTAACGGGAGATCGTTACTATACTGATCAAGATGGAAAAATATTGAAAGGTATTACGTCAATAGATGGTCAAAGATATTTTTTAGGTGAGCTTTCTGGAAAAATTCAAATTGGTTGGGTACATTCATTAACAGGATATATATATTATACTAATCAAGAAGGTATCATTCAAACAGGTATTCAGACAATTGATGGTCGTGTTTATAAATTTGATGAAAACGGTGTTATTCAAACTGGTTTTCAAACTATAAATGGTAATACATATTATTACAATTATGATGGTAGTATGGCAACTGGAGTTCAAAAAATTCATGGTGTTTGGTATCGCTTTAATCAGGATGGAGTTTTACGTGAACAGAACTTTAAAAGATTAGCAGATGTATCTTATCATCAAGGAAATATTGATTGGGATACTTTGTGGAATTCTGGAGAAATTGATGGAGTTATTTTAAGAATTGGTTATAATGGTTATGAAGATATAAAATTTTCTGAATATTTAAGTAATGTAAAACGTTTAAATATTCCTTATGGTGTTTATTTATATAGTTATGCTCATAATCCTGCTGAAGCTATTTTTGAAGCTAATGCTACGATTCAAATGCTTAATAGATATAATGTTAGTCCAGATTATCCAATTTATTATGATATTGAGAGTTATAGTATTCCAAGTCAAAATGAAAGTTCTGATGATATATCTAAGGAAGCTTATGAAGGGATGGTTTATAATTATATTAATCGTCTTAAAGCAGCAGGTTATGATGCTAAAGTTTATACTTATTTAAATTATGCAATGACAAGATTTAATGATAATACAAGAAGTATGGTTGATTGGATAGCACATTATACTAACGGAGATTGTGGATATACTTTACCACATAGAGGATGGCAATATACTTCTTCTGGTAGTCTCCCTGGTATTACTGGTAATGTTGATTTAAATATATTTTATTATTAAAAGTAGTGAGGAAGTTTAAAATGAGAAAAATAGAGATATTAGATTGTACTTTAAGGGATGGTGGCTATGTTAATGATAATGAGTTTGGTTATGACGATATTAAACAATTAATAAATTATCTAGAAGAGGCAAAGATTGAGTTAATAGAATGTGGTTATTTAATGGATACTAAAGAAGAATACTCTGTTGATAGAACTGAATATAGAAGAATGGAAGAGTTAGAAGAACAGAATTTAATTGCTAATACTGAGGAAAATCAATATACATTAATGTTATTAGGGGAGAAATATAATATTGAAAATTTACCTTTATGCAGTAATAGTGATAATATATTAAGAATGTCTTTTCATAAGAAAAGTTTACCAAAGGCAATTGAATATGCTAAGGAAATTAGAAGAAAAGGGTATCGTTTGTTTTTGCAGCCTACAGTTATATTGGGTTATACTGAAGAAGAGATTAGAGAAATGATTCGTATTTGTAATGAAGAACTTGATTTAGAAGGATTAGCAATTGTAGATACTTTTGGGCAAATGACTCCACAAGATGTTATTTATTTATCAAAGTTATTTGATGAAAATTTAAAGGCTGAAACTAAATTAGCATTTCATGTGCATAATAATTTACAAATGGCTTTTGCAAATGCTCTTGCTTTTATAGAAAATACTTCTGAAGATAGAAATATAGTTATTGATAGTTCTATTTATGGAATGGGAAGAGGAGCTGGTAATTTACCTACTGAGCTTATTGCCAATTATTTAAATGAAAAAGAAGGAAAAAATTATTCATTATCACCATTATTAGAAGCTTCAGATAATATTTTAGAAAAGATTAAAAGTGAAAATCCCTGGGGTTATTCTTTACCATATTATTTATCTGCTATCTATGCTTGCCATCCATCATATATCTTATATTTATTAAATAAGAGAATGCTTAGTAGTAGTGATATTCATAAAGTTGTTCAGATGATTAGTGAACAGAAAAAGACAGAATATGATTCCGCTTATATTGAGGAACTATATCAAATTTATAATGATCATACATATTTAGATGATGCTTCTTATGAAAGGTTATCTGATTTAGTTAAAGAAAAAGAAGTTATTTTGATTGGTCCTGGTAAGAGTATTATAACTTATCAAGAACAGTTGGATAATTATATAGATAATTCTAATTGTTTCGTTATTACTATTAATAATCCTAATCTACATAAGCATAATGCAGTGTTTTATAGTAATAGAAAAAGATATCAGGAATCTTGTGATGATTTAACTCCTGATGATATTAAAATGATTACTTCTAATATTAGTATTGAAGATAATGAAAACACTCTTATTTTTGATTATAGAAATTCATTGTCTAAACTTGATGGAGTTTCTGATTCAGCTCTATTAGTTTGTTTGAATATTTTAAGTCATGCAAATGTTAAAAATGTTGTTTTAGCAGGCTTTGATGGTTTTACTTCTTGTATGGAAGAAAATTTTTATCAAAGTGATATTGCTTATTTACTTGATAAGAATTATATTGATAATTTAAATTCAACGATGGAAAGAAATATAAAGAAATATCAAGAGAAGATGTTAATTAAAACATTGACCCCATCTAAAAATATTGATTAGGAGGAAGAGAAAGTATGAGAGTAGTGGCAGTTATTCCAGCACGTTATCAATCTTCACGCTTTAAAGGTAAGCCTTTAGAATTAATTGAAGATGAGCCTATGGTAGCGTGGGTTTATGGTCAGGTAAAACAAGTTAGAGGACTTGATGATGTTTATGTTGCAACAGATGATGAGAGAATTGAAAAAGTATGTAAAGAGAAAAATATTAAAGTTATATTAACTAAAAATACACATCCTACTAGTACAGAAAGAGTACAGGAAGTATCAGAAACTGTTAAGGCAGATTTATATCTTGTTATTAATGGAGATGAACCTTTAATTAATCCTAAAATGATTGAGAAGATAATTCCTGAGTCTCTTCCAGATAGTAATAAAGTTTATGTTGCTAATTTAATGACTAAGATAAAAAATCCAGTAGAAGCTGTTGATTTTACGAATATTAAGGTTGTATTTGATAAATTGTCTTATGCTATGTTCTTTTCAAGAAGTCCTATTCCTTATCCAAAGGGAAGTATGGATTATGATTATTATAAGCATGTTGGTGTATTAATATATAATAAAAAAGCTTTAGATTTTTTTGCTAGTACTAAAAAAGGTCCTTATGAGATTGTTGAGGATGTTAATGAAATTCGTTTTCTTGAAAATGGTGAAAAAATAAAGATGGTTGAAGTAGAAAGTGAAAGTTTATCTGTTGATACACCTAAGGATTTAGAACATATTCGTGCTATTGTTAAAGAAAAACATTTATCATGTTATCATTGGTAAGATTAGATTGTAGTGTTTTAATATAAAACTCTTAAACAAATAAGATAAATTCAGAAAGGAGAAATATCTATGATTGTTCCATTTTTATTTGGTATTGAGAAGAATCCTATCCATTATTTATGGATTTTTTATAAGTATATGGAATTTGCTTTAGAGAATGATTACCCAATTATTGCTGAGGAGGCTTATTTTGAGAAACCATCAGTTTATAAAAAACAGAAAGAGTATCCTTTTCTGAATACCGAAGGAAATTATAATGTAATTCATGAGTTTAGAATACCAGATGATGATGATATGGATAAATTGAAAAAATATCCAATCACTAAATTAGAAAAAAATAAAGTTATATGTTGTTATAAAACTGAAGAAGAATTTTATAAAGAAATTTTAATAAAAGAAAATAAATTTTTTGAAGAAATGATTTCAAATAAGATAAATCAAATCGAAAAAGATATAGGTCATATTTCAGCTATTATAACTTGGACATGGTATAAAAGTTTAGAAAATGTTTGTCAAGAAAAGAATATTACTTTAATTTTACTAGAACAAACTACTTTTAGGCCTGTTACTTATAGAGAAAAATTTGGGTATTTTCAATTTTATGATAAATACGATGCTACAAAAAATGACAACGATTATTTTAAATTTTTGGCAGACAATAAGGGAGAAAATGATTATTTTAGTAGACAAGAATTACTAGCAATGTTTTTATCTAAAGAAAAATTAAGATATATGTATCACTTATATAGTCTTCCAGAGTATGAGTTTGGTGTTAATATTGGACCAGACCATGATCCTTTGCAAGAAGCTAATTGTCATAAAAAAGATGAAGATATTTTGAGACAAGTTAATAAATTAGCATCTAAGGAAAAAATCTCTTTAAGAATTCATCCTATGAGAAAAAATAAAGATGAATATAAAGATGAATATAATATTGATTCTTCTGCTTCTTCATTGGAATGGATTTTAAAAAATAGAAGGATTGTTAGTATTGGTTCAAATTTAGCATTTGAAGCAATGTTATTAGGAAGAACATCTTACATTTTAGGAGATAATTTTCCGTATTTATATGGTGGTGTTTCTTCTTTAAATTATATTGATGATAAAATTTGTGATATTGAATATTTAAACTATCTCATTTTTGGATATTATGTTCCTTATCAGCTCATGTTTGATAAAGATTATATTAAATGGCGTTTAGAAAAACCTTCAATAACAGAAATTTATAATTATAATTTAGAATTTGTTTTAAAAAAAATGAATTTATCTAAAGATATTTTTAAATTATCACCAAATGAAAGAGTTACGAAAATATTAAAAGAAAGTCAAAAATTGACATTAGAAGAATATAAAGCACTAGAAAGACAGCAACCAAAAAATTTGAAAAAAGAGATTAAAGATTTAGAGTCTCAATTAGAACAAGAAAAAAGACAAATAAGTGAGTTGTTAAATAGCCGTTCATGGAAATTAACCAAACCATTACGCTTTATTTCTAAAAAAATTCATCGATAGGAGCTTAATATGTATAAAAAATATATAAAAATAATTCCTGGAAAAAAATTAAAAATAAAAATTATTAATAAGGCTAAGTTTAGCCAAAAATTGGGAAATTTATTTCTAGAAGAATTAAATTATTATAAGATTAATAAAAATGATAATGATATCATTCCTTTATTATACTCTGAAAAAAAAATTGCAGTTAATATTAATTTTGTACCAACAACTAATATATTAAATGATTTTTTAAAAAAAATGTTATTTCCTTTTGATTTGTATATATGTACTGATTACAAAAAACAAATTAAGGGAGCTTATTTTTTAAACCACATTTATAAAAAAAATTTATTTGATAATTTAGATGATATTAAAAAATATAGTATAATTATAGATATCGAAACTGAAAAAAAACTATGTTACTTTCAATATGGTTTTGTAGAGGCATGTATGAGATTAATACTTTACAAACAGACTTCATATATCTTTGCCGAAAGTTGTTGGGATTCAAACGAATTAAAATTAGCTTTAAATCCTGGATTTATAGAATTGATTGAAAATAGGCCTCCAGGTACTTTAGAGACAATACTAAATACTAAAACAAAAATTGATTGGTGTGTGTGTTCTTCTGAAATTTTTACAGATGATAAGATAAAAAGTATTAAAAAATTTGTAGAAATGGATTATTTGAAAAGACAATTATTATTTGACTCTCTAAAAATTATATCTAAAAATAGTATGTCTTTTTCAAAAAAATTTCAATTTGTTGATATTAAAATCAATGAATTAGTACCTACATTTTCTATTTCTTATTCAAATCTTTTAGATATTTTACTTCAGTATGAAACTATTACTTTTGATATTTTTGATACTTTAGTTACAAGAACCGTATTAATACCTGATGATATTTTTAATTTAATAGAAGAAAAATCTAATTTAAAGTTATCTGATCATTTTTTGAAAATAAGAAAAAAAGCGGAACTGGAAGCAGTAAAATCATTAGGCAGAGATGTCAATTTAGATGACATTTATAACTTTATGTTAAAATCTGAAAAATTAACTAAAACGGAAATAGAGAAGTTAAAAGAACTTGAAATATCTTTAGAATTAGAACATATTACACCTCGCTATGATGTAGTAAAGTTATATAAAAAATTATTAAAAATGGGAAAGAAAATAGATCTTATTTCAGATATGTATTTATCCAAAGATACTATTGTAAAAATATTGAAGAAATGTGGTATTAATGATTATAGAAAGCTATATTTATCAAATGAACAAAATATGCGAAAAGATAGTGGTGAGTTATGGGATAAATATTTTTCTAATAATAGAGAGAAAACTATTCATGTTGGAGATAACTATAATTCTGATTATCTTCAAGTTCTAAAGCGAAATCGTGCTGCAATAAAAATATTAAGCAGTCAAGATTATTTGAAATATAGCAATATTTTAGAAGAGAAAGAACTGAAAATTCGTTCAGAACTAGCTATTATATATAATAAATTTATATTTAATTCACCATTTACTAGCAAGGAAAAAATAGATAATAATTTAAAATTATATGGTTATTACTTTTTGGCTCCAATATTTTATACTTTCTTTGATTGGTTTGTAAAAAATAATAAGGTGCAAAATATTCTTTTTGTTTCTAGAGAAGGCTATTATTTACAACCAATTTATGAAAAATATTGTGAATTGTTTGCAAAAGCAAAAGTAAATAGCATCTATTTTCTTTCATCTAGAAGAGCAGTTACAGTATCTTTTTGTAAAACAATTGAAGATTTGTTAGAAATAGCTAAATATGAATATATTGGTTCTATAGATAACTATTTTGAAAATCGATTTGGGGTTACAATTCCTAATTTGTCAAAAGAAGAAATTAAACTACCAGATGATTTTTCAAAAGTAGAAAAAATTATTAAAGATAATAGTTTGGTAATATTAAAAAATGCTGCCAATGAAAGAACGAATTATCTAAATTATATAAAAAGAACATGTAAAAATATAAGAAATCACAACTTTGGAATTGTTGATTTAGGTTATTCTGGAACTATTCAATATTATTTATCTAAATTATTAAATAAGAAAATTGATGGCTATTATTTTGCTTTAAACAATCCTAAAAAGGTTATAGAAATAGGTTGTAATATCATTGGATGTTTTAATATAGATAATAATGGTCAGATTAATATTGAAAACAATTTTTATAAAAAATCATTATATTTGGAATCTTTTCTTTCTGCTCCTGAAGGACAGTTAGTTTGCTTTAATAATAATAAGCCGGTTTTTAAAGATGGTACTTTTAACCGTCAAAAGAAGAAGTATCTTGATTCTATATATTGTGGAACTATTGATGGTTTAAAATCTTATAAACATGAATCATTGAAGCCGTTTGAAATTAAAACAATAAATGCTCATTATAATTTCTTGTGTCAATTTTTAAATAAAAGTAGTGGTGATTTAGAAAAAGTATTGTATTTAGATGATGATTTTTGTAGAGATGGCAAAAATGTTGTTAAATTAGTTTAATGATTGTTTGTCAATAAAATGTAGACATGATATAATAAGTATGTAACCAAAAGTAAGGAGGAGTACTTGATGGCTAAAAAAGATAGTGAATTTGCTATAAGAGTAAAAAATGTTACAAAGTATTTTAAACTATATTATGATAAACCAAATACATTAAAAGAAAGGCTTGTTAATATTACTCGTAATAAAGCCGAAAATAGGATAGTTTTAGAAAATATTAATCTTGATATAAAAAAAGGAGAAACTGTTGCTTTAGTTGGTACTAATGGTAGTGGTAAATCTACACTTTTAAAGTTAATGACTAAGATTATTTATCCTAATAAGGGGACAATTGTTACTAATGGAAAACTAACATCTCTTTTGGAATTAGGAGCTGGGTTTCATCCTGATTTCACAGGAAGGGAAAATATTTATTTCAATGCTTCTATTTTTGGATTGTCAAAATCTGAAATAGATAAAAGATTGGATGATATTATTTCATTCTCTGAACTAGATAATTTTATTGATAGCCCAGTACGTACTTATTCTTCTGGAATGTATATGAGACTTGCTTTTTCTATTGCTATTAATGTTGATGCAGATATTTTATTAGTAGATGAGATTTTGGCTGTAGGAGATCAACATTTTCAAGAAAAGTGTTTTGCTAAGTTAGATGAACTTAAGAAAAGTGATAAAACAATTGTTATTGTTACTCATGATTTAAATGCTGTAAAAAAATTGTGTACTAGAGCGGTATGGATTTATGAAGGAAAAGTTAAAATGGATGATGAGCCAAATAAAGTGGTAGAGGAATACTTAAAAATATGTCAGTAGGTGATTATAATGAAGATTTTTAAAGATTTATATCAATATCGTGAACTTTTAAAGACAAATGTCAGAAAGGAAATACGTGGTAAATATAAAGGATCTTTTCTAGGTGTTTTATGGTCTTTTATTAATCCATTATTAATGGTTTTAGTATACGCAATAGTTTTTCCATTAATTTTAAAAAGTTCAGAACCTAATTATGTTATATTTCTTATAATAGGAATTATTCCTTGGAACTTTTTTACTACTGTAGTTAATCAGGGAACTACTACTATAGTTAATAATGGTAATATAATAAAGAAAGTTTATTTTCCTAGAGAAATATTACCAATATCGGTAGTTACTAGTGGTTTAATTAATTTCTTTATTTCTTGTATTATTATTTTAATATTTATTATTTTTGGTGGAATGAGTTTATCACTTGTTATGTTACTCTTACCATTAATTACTCTTATTCAATATATTTTATCCTTAGGTATTATATTTATCTTAAGTGCTATAAATGTTTATATTAGAGATATTGAATATATAGTTAATTTTATTGTTATGATGTTATTTTATGCTACACCTATCTTATATTCTAGTGAATTGTTTGCAAATACAGCTTTTGAATGGATTATGAATATTAATCCTATGGCCCATATTATTAATGCATATAGAGATATATTCTATTATCAAGTATTACCAGATTTTTCTATACTTGCTATAGTTGGAATTATTAGTTTCGTCATACTTATTGTAGGTTATCAAATATTCAAAAAATTGGAAAAAAGATTTGCTGAGGAATTATAAGATGAAAAAAAAGGAAAGAGTAGAAGCAGTATTTATAATTTTACATTATAAGAATATTAATGATACGATAGAGTGTATAAATTCAATTAGAACTCTTGAAGATAAGAACTATAAAATTATTGTTGTAGATAATAATAGTGGTGTAGAAGAAGATGATAGAAAGTTAAAGACTTTAGTAGATGATCTAATAATTTTAGAAGAAAATATTGGTTTTGCTAAAGGTAATAATAAGGGAATAGAATTAGCAAGAGAAAAGTATCAGCCTGATTTTATGATTGTTATTAATAATGATACTTTATTAACTCAAAAAGATTTATTAAAGAGAATACAAAATATTTATAAAGAGCATCCTTTTGATGCATTAGGATTTAAAATTCTAACTAATGAAGGAGATTCAGTAAATCCTTTTCCAGTTTATGATACTTTAGATAAAGTAAATAAAGCGATTGATAAGTCAGAAATGTTGTTAGGAATTTATAATAGTAAGTTTAAAAGGTTTTTACTAAGAACTTATTCTAAAATAAAAAGACTTATAAAGAAACCTAGTCATTTGGAAAATGCTGATTGTTTTTTAGAAGATGTAGCCCTTCATGGGTGTGCAATTATCTTTTCTAAAAGATATTATGATAAATATAAAGATTGCTTTTATTCTCGTACATTTCTTTATCATGAAGAAGAGTTTTTAAATTATCGTAGAAGAAAAGATAATTTAAAATTTATTTATGATCCTAATATAGAAATATTTCATAAAGAAGGGTCTTCTCTTAATTATGATTATAATGATGATTTATATAGAAAATTAATTTTTAGAGAAAGTAATATATTAAAATCATTAAAACTATTAAAAGAAGTTATGATTAAAAATAAAAAAATATAAGGAGTACATTATGAAAAAAGAAGGAATATCAATTATAATACCATGTTATAATACAGAACAATATATTGAAAAATGCTTAGATTCTATTTTGAATCAAAACTTAGAAAAGTTTGAAATTATCTTAGTTGATGATTGTTCTACTGATAAAACAGTTTCTATTATTAATCGTTATATGAAAAAATGTCCTTATATAAAACTAATTAAAAATAAGGAAAATCATGGTGCTGGTTATAATAGAAATATTGCTTTAAAAGAAGCTAAATATGATTTAATATCTTTTATTGATTCCGATGATTATTTAGAAGATAATTTTTATGAAGAATTATATAAAGCTATTACTAAAGAAAAAGCTGATGTTGCAGTATGTGATATCTTTATAAAGTATGATTCATCTTTTGAAAATCAAACTGATGTAAGGGCTGTTGAATGTGAAGGAAGAGTTACAAAAGAGAATATCTTAAATCAAGGTCATGCAGCTTCACCTTGTAATAAGTTATTTAGAAAAGAGTTATTAGAAAAGTTTCCATTTCCAACTGGGATAATGAATGAAGATGTTGCTACTGTATTAGCTGCTATAATAAATGCTAAAAAAATAGCTTATACTGGTGATACTTATTATAATTATATTCAAAGACAAAAATCTACACAGAATGATACTTTAAGCTTTAAAAGATTTGATATTTTTAAAGCACTTGATATTTTAGAGAGCCATATCAATAAAGTAAAAGGATATAAAAAGTATTTTGATATAATTATATATCAACAGGTTATTATGTTTTATTTATATATTCCACCTAAAGAAGATAAGTTTATAAAACGTTATAAATTCTTAAAAGAATTATATAAGAGAAGTGCTAAATATAAAATAAGACAAAATCATTATTTTTGGAACTTTTTAGAAACTCAGGGTACTAAACATAAATATTATTATAAACTTTACTTAAAATTTAATGATAGTGGCTTTTCTTTTTTAGCAAATATTATGATATCTTTTTATAAGTTTTATTCTAGAAATATAGTTAAATCAGTTATTCCTTCTGATATAACTATAGATAAGCTTATTTCTTTGGCAGAAAAACAAAGTAAGAAAAAAGGAAGTGGTAAAACTGTTTCTGTAGTAATACCAAACTATAATTATGCTGATTTTATGTATCAGAGAATCTATAGTATTTTATATCAGACTGAAAAAATAGATGAGTTAATAATTTTGGATGATTGTTCTAAAGATAATAGTAGAGAAGTTATAGATGATCTTGTTGATAAGCTTAAAGAATATATTAATATTAAAAAAAATTATAATGATGTTAATAGTGGTTCAGCTTTTAAACAATGGGAGAAAGGTTTTGAAAATGCTACAGGTGATTATGTTTGGATTGCAGAAGCAGATGATTTTTGTCAAAAACAATTTTTAAAATCTGTTTTAAAACCAATTAAAGAAGATGATTCTATAGTAATATCATATGCTGATACAGCTTTTATAGATAAATTTGGTAAGATAATTCTTCCTTCTATAAAACCTGAAATAGATATATTGAAATCAGGTCATTGGGATCATGACTTTGTTGAAAATGGTGAAGATGAAATAAAAAAATATGCTTATTTGAATTGTACTATTGCTAATGTTTCTTCTGTTATTTTTAAAAATGGCAATTATAAAAAGTATTTTACTAAGTCAGGTAAATATAAACAAGCTGGAGATTGGTTATTTTATGTTAATGTTATGAGAGAAGGTAAGATATCTTTTATAAATAAGCCTTATAATTTTTATCGTGTTCATGGTAATAATGTTACTAGTTTGAATAAAAAGCAAGCTCAGTTGAACGAAATTAAAAAGGTTCATAAAGAAATAGGAACTATGTATAAATTTTCTAAAAAACAACAATCTGAAATAGAAAAAAGGTATAAGTTTTTAATAAGAGTATGGCAATTAGATAAGGAAAAATAGGAGGCATTTATGAATAAAAATAGTAATAATAAAAATTTTAGAAATATTTTGCTTTCTATTTTTTACTTTATTTTTACTTTAAGTTTTTCTTATGTCTTTATTAATTGCTTTTTTAGGGATATATCTGTTTATAAAAAATTTAATCCTTTAATTTATTTAATTATTGGAATTTTGGTATGTATTTTATGGTATTTTCTTTATAAATTTATAAAGAAACTTTTTTCTAAGTTATCTAAGAAAGCGATTTATATTCTTTTTGGGTTGACTTTTGTGATATCAATTATTATTTTAATACTTGTTTCAATAGCTTTTGATGCTCCACTTGGATGGGATTTTGATGTTGTATATAATCAAGCAAAGTCATATGTTCTAACAGGAAATCGTAATTTATTGGCTACATATCCAGAATATTTTCAACTTTTTCCAAATAATATTTTTATTTTTACGTTAGAAGTAGTATTCTTTAAAATAGGTCAGTTTTTCGGTATTAATAATTTTCTTTCTGTAGGTATTTTCTTTAATGGCATTAGTATTTTTCTTTCTATACTTTTTTTAGTTCTTTATTGTTATAGAAAATTTGGAAAAGAAAAAGCTTATTTTAGTTTGCTCATTAGTTTTTTCTTTCTGCCTTTATATTTATATTTACCAATTTTTTATTCTGATACATTATCTATTGCCTTTGGACCATTTTTATTATTCTTATCAACATTTATCGAAGATAATAAGTTGAAAAAAAATATTTTAATATTTATATTTATGGCTTTGGCTCTTTTTGTTGGAATGAAGATTAAAATGACAGTTTTGTTTTTCTTTGTAGGTTTTATTTTCTATTTTATTATAGTAAAGAAATATAAGACATGTTTATTATTTTTAATGATTTTTTGTGTATGTTATTTAGGTTCTAATATAATATATCAGAAAACAATTGTAGAACGAGAAAGTTTTTCATTCGAAGTTAATGATTATGGAAAAATACCTGTTACTCATTGGCTTATGATGGGAATAGAAGATCCTAATGCTGATAATTCTGATAGAAATAGTTATGGTGGTTATAATCTTAAAGATTATAAGATTACTCAAAGTTATAAGACAGGTAAAGATAGTGTGCCTCGTCATTTTGAAGAAATTGGTAAACGCTTGAAAAACTATGGTTTTTTTTGCTATATGGACTATTTAACTAAAAAAGCGGTTAATGCTTGGGGTGATGGAAGTTATTATGCTCCAGTTGCTTTAACTATAAATAAAAATGTAAATCATGATACTAAAGTTCAAATATTTTTAACAAGTCAAAATAACGATGTAATTTTCTATTTTGAGGAAGGTGTTCAAGTTGCCTTTTTGTTTATTCTTTGTTTTTCTGGTTTTTATTGTTATAAGAAAAAAGATAAAGAAACTTTAGTAGAGCATATGTCAATATTTTTGTTACTTTTATTCTTATTAGTTTGGGAGAATCGTTCTAGATATTTATATAATTATATTCCAATTTTTATTATTATAATTGTTTATTATATTGATAAGTTGAAGTTATTAGGAGGTTTAAAATGGAAAAAATATCGAAAGTAGAAAATAAATTTATAAACTGGATTGAAAATCATATTGATTGTTTAATTATAATAGGAATTGTACTTTTTTCATTAATTCTTCGTTATTTTATGCTGTCATATCAGTCTGAAGATTTTAAAAACTTTTTAAGTCCATGGTTTTATGAACTAAAGGAAGCGGGAGGTTTGAGTGGTCTTGCTAATTATCCTGGAGATTATAATGCTCCATATATGACAATATTAGCATTGTTGACTTATTTAAAAATTAATCCTTTAATTAGTATTAAAATTATCTCTATTATTTTTGATTATATTCTGGCTTTTTTAGTTGGAAAATTTGTTTATGATGTTATAAGCAAAGATAATAATCGTAAAATGCTATCTATTTTAGCTTTTGGAATAACATTATTTTTACCTACTGTTGTTATGAATGGGGCACTTTGGGCTCAATGTGATGTTATTTATACTACCTTTTTAGTACTTGCCTTTTATTTTCTATATAAGGATAAGACGTTATTTTCATTTATTTCATTAGGACTAGCATTTGCTTTTAAATTACAGTTTATTTTTGTTCTTCCAGTATATATAATCTTATATTTTAGAAAGAAGAATTTTTCAATTCTTTACTTTCTTATAATTCCTTTAGTAAATTTTATTCTTTGTTTACCGGCTATAATTGCAGGTAAGCCTATTTCTGAGTGTTTGTTGGTTTATTTTAATCAGACTTCAACATATAAAAGTTTAAATTTAAATTTTCCAAATTTATATAGTTTAATTAATGGCAATGAACAATATTTATCAAAAATTGGAATACTTACTTTAATTATAATTTTTGCTTTCTTATTATTCTATATTATAAAGAAAAAAGTTAATTTTAATATGGAAAAGATACTTTTACTAGGTGTACTATCTATTGTTCTTTGTACTTATTTCTTACCTTATATGCATGAGAGATATTTATTTGCTGCTGATATATTTAGTCTTTTATATTGCGTTCTTTATAAAAGAAATTACCTTGTCGCTATTCTTATTTCTTTTATTTCAATTACCTCTTATTGTATGTTTTTATTTAATAGTTATTTAGTACCATCTTATTTACTTTCTATGATTTTCTTTGGTATTCTTATATATTTGTTTAAAGATTTTATTGTAATGATAAAAAATGAGAAATAGTGTGATTAATTAGTTAAAATGTCTCGTTTTAATTTTCAAAAATAAGTAAAAATGTCCCACTAAATATAAATATAATATTATAGTTATACACGTTAAAAATTAGTGAAAATGTCTCACTTAAAAATAACCATCAACTGGTTATTTTTTTGTAACTTTTTCTCCATGGATGATTAGCAGGTGGAACATAAGGCTTTTTCTCTATCGGTTTATTGTTATCAATTTCTTTTTTCATTATTGTATCTCTTGATTCAAGTTCTATTAACATGTAATATTGTCCTTCTACTTGTCCCCAATAAGTACCGTCATATGCAATTATAAAAGTACATTCAGTTTTACTTTTAAAACAAGTTACTTCTCCAGTTTCAGAATTACATAACAAATAATATTTGTTATTGTATTTTATAGAAGAAGCATTATCTATTATTCTTTTATATTTTTCAGATATTATTAAATTTAATTCTTCTAATGAATAATCATTTTCTCTCATTTTAGATGTTTCATAATTTATTTCATAGGAAAACTTTTTATTCATTTTAGGTATAAAAAACTCATTTAAATATTTATTAGCTTCATCTATATCTGTAATACCTTCATGCCTTAATTCAGCCTTTAATCGGCCTTTAAACGTTCCATTTTCTCTTTCTACATTTGGTTTTGCTGTTGGAATACTTGAAGTTACTAGTTCTATATTTAAGTAATCACATATTTTGGCAAATTGAGTTGTATTTAATCCTTTTAAGCTTTTGTTATTATTACTAAAAGTAGTTCTATTGTCAGCCTTAATTCGTTTTGGTTTACCATAAGTTATTATTATGTTAAATAATAAAACATAATAACCTCTAGTTATTTCTTCATATATAATAGGAAAGTCATGCTTAAAATATCATTATGAACGAATGTTCTAATTAT
>CAMMMG010000001.1 GCA_946497925.1 uncultured Mycoplasmatota bacterium | reverse complement strand
AAGGATATCATATTTTTTATTATGTAGTAATTAGTTTCGCAAGAAGTCTAATCTATAAAGCAAAATCAAAAAATGGTAGATACTCACCAAAAGAAATAATAGAAAACGATGAACTGTTAGAAACCGCTTTAAATTACATAAATGAACACAGAAATTTTTATCACCAAAAAAGTGTTGAAGCTAACTTAAGAGATTTTTTCTTTAGTTCTTCTATGGTTGGTAAAGTAACAAATTTTAATCCTGTTATAGCAAGAAAAATTTATGAAAAATATTTACCATATGAAAATGCTACAATATTTGATTATTCCTGTGGATTTGGTAGTAGAATGTTAGGAGCCTTATCAAGCCAATATAACTATCATTATATTGGTGTGGACCCTTATAAAGAACTATATCAAAGACTTTTAATCTTCTATAAATGGATTAACTCTACATTAAATAATAATGCTATAGCAGAATTATATAATATTGGTTCTGAGCAATTCATACCTAAACTAGAAGAAAAAGTAGACTTATCTTTCAGTAGCCCACCATACTTTAATTATGAAATATATACAAATTGTAATACTCAAAGTTACATCAGATATAATAATTATAATTGTTGGCTAGAAAACTATGTAAAGAGAACTCTAGAAAACATATATAAATACACAAAAACAAACGGTCTTCATTTAGTAAACCTAGAAGATACTAAAAGAATAAAACTTCTAAATGATTGGTTAGACATAGCTACCCAAATTGGTTTTAAATTAGAAGAAATAGAAACATTATCAACAAGAAAAAGATTTTCTAATAAAAACGGCAATAAATTATTAGTAATGAGGAAAAAATAATATACATAATTACTAAAAAAATACATATATTAAATTTGACAATTATAATCATTTTTGATATATTATTGTCAGATAGCTTGCCTGTGAAGGATTAAAGCTGGGTTCTCAAATGAGAGTAGATATACATTTGTATATTTAGAATTCCTTTGCTCCTGGGGCAAGTTTTTTTATACTTTATTTTTCAACTCATTTCTTAACTCATTAATAATATCTGTATTTTTTAAAATCAAATCAGTAAGGAAATCAATTAATTGTTGACTACATCCCCATCTATTTGTAAGTTCATGTTTATAGAAATACTTTTCGTTGGACTTCAAATCATATTTATTACAAATTAATTGTAAATCATATTGACTCAATTTAAATTCTAATCCTCTTCTTTTTAAATTATCTGTAACTATTTCTCTAACACGTTTTTGTGAATAACAATGTGTAAGATTAGTATCTTTTAATTCCTTTATTATTCTTACAGGTTCTTCTCCATCTTTTGCTATCCTAAATGTAAGTTGCGCTTTATCTTTATCTTTTACAATCTTAACATTTAAATCAACTTTTATAGCTAATTTTTCATTAGAATTATCTTCAATTATATTATTCGTTTCATTTTTCAATTTATCATATCTGTTAAATATTTGTTCTCCATATCTACTTAATATTTCTTCATTAGATATACTTTCATTATTTACAACTAAAGTCATAAATGAACTATTAATCTTTTCAGTGACATCAATATTAAAAAAATCAAATAGTTTCTGTGAATAATTTAAAACATTAGCTTGCATAAAAGGCAAATAAATACTATCTAATTCTTTAATTATAAAATGAGTAGATGTATTCCTTAAGCCTAATATTATCTCTAGATTTTTCCTAACAGGATCTTTATCATTTGTAAACACATGAGAAATACAATTAGAAAGTGATATTGTTCTATTAGGCTTATCTGAATAATATATACTTTCTCCATCATTTAATATTTTAGCTTTTAATAACAATTCCCAAGCATTACAAATAAAAAAAGCAAAACCTTCTAATCTATAACTTATTGTTGGCTTATTATATATTTCGATTGCCATTAAAAATGCTTCTTGACTTTTATTTAACATTTCATCAATTAAATCTTTATTCATAACCTCACCCCCATTAATTATATATGCCTGAGGGGCAACGTACTTAACATACGCTTAGCATTTAGCTACCTACCTCAGGTCTTGTATATATAATAACACAAACAAATATCAAAATCTATACAAAAAGAAAAAGTACTGATTAAACAGCACTTTAGAAACAATAGATTAACGTTTACTAAATTGTGGAGCACGTCTAGCTTTCTTAAGACCTGGTTTTTTACGTTCTTTCTTACGTGCATCACGAGTAATAAATCCTTCAGCTTTTAATATCTTACGGAAACTATTCTCAGAATCTGCTGGAGTAGATGCATCATATTGTAATAATGCTCTAGTAATTCCTAATCTAACTGCACCAGTTTGACCAGAAAATCCACCACCAGTTACATCTGCATCAACATCAAACATATCACGAGTATTAGTAACATCAAGTGGCCCTGTTAAATCCATAACTAAAGTTGGATATGGGAAATATTCATTAACATCACGACCATTGATAGTAATTTTACCAGTTCCTGCTGTAAGTCTTACTCTAGCAACACTAGTCTTTCTTCTACCAGTTCCAGTATATACTTTTTTCTTATCTGCCATAATTTAACCTCCCTATACATCCATCTCGCTAGGTTTTTGAGCCATATGTTTATGTTCACTACCTGCATAAACAAATAGTTTTTTATACATAGCTCTGCCTAAACGATTCTTTGGTAACATTCCTTTAACAGCTTTACGGGCCATTTCTTCAGGATACTTCTCGATCATTTCTTTTGCAGTTCTAGTTCTAAGTCCACCTGGATACTGAGAGTGACTATAATATTTCTTATCTTCTAACTTATTACCAGTAAGTAAAACTTTAGAAGCATTAACAATAATTACATAGTCACCACAATCAATATGAGGTGTATAAGTAGCTTTATGCTTACCACGTAAGATATGAGCAGCCTTACTAGCCACACGACCTAAAGGTTTACCTTCAGCATCGATAACGTACCATTTTCTCTCTACTGTTTCTTTCTTTTGCATATAACTTTTCATAATTTTTCTCCTTTACTAAATAACTTAAACTTTCCCACAGTCTAAGTTTTAGTGGGGATATAAAATGTACCGATTAAAATTATAGCAGTGTTTCCTAATAAAGTCAATGTTTTTTTAGTAATAGACAAAACAAAAAAAATAGTGTATAATCTATATCGGTTAGTTCTTCGAGGTTTTAAATAAAAGAAAGGAGAAATAATGAATAAAAAGTCAAACGAAACAAAAATAATTGTTTTAGGTGGCTTAGGAGAAGTAGGAAAAAACATGTATTGTGTAATGCATGAAGATGAAATTATTGTTATAGACGCGGGAGTATCTTTTGCAGAAGGAGAACTTTTAGGTATAGATTATGTCCTTCCAGATTACTCATTTTTACAAGAAAACGAAGATAAAATTAAGGCACTTTTAATTACCCATGGTCATGAAGACCATATAGGAGCAATACCTTTTTTATTACAAAGTGTTAATATTCCTGCTATCTATGCACCTAATCAAGCTAAAGAATTAATTAAATTAAAATTAGAAGACAAAAATATTAGATATGATAATTTATTTGCATACGATGAAAATACAAAATTAAAATTTAAACATATGGAAGTAGAGTTTATTAGAACAACTCACTCTATTCCTGATTCCCATGGTATATGTATAACTACCCCTAATGGTAGAATTGTTACAACAGGAGATTTTAAATTTGATTTAACTCCTATTGGACCAATGGCCGATTTATATAAGATGGCTAAGCTAGGTAAAGAAGGAGTAGATTTATTAATAAGTGATAGTACTAATGCTCTAAATGAAGGAATGTCAATTAGTGAATCACGTGTTGATGATGCTATTATTGATATTTTTGATAAATACAAATATAATCGTATTATAATTGCAACCTTTGCCTCTAATATCTATAGATTAAAGCATATATTTGAATCTTGTTATCAACATGGTAGAAAAATCTGTGTCTTTGGTCGAAGTATGGAAAACAATATTGATATCTCTATTAAAGGTGGATATATTGACCATAAGGAATTATTAGTAACACCAGAAGTTGCCAATACCTTAAAACCTGGAGAAGTAACAATCCTTTGTACTGGTTCCCAAGGAGAACCCCTTGCTGCTCTATCAAGAATAGCAGATGGAACCCACAAACAAATTAAATTAAGACCAGATGATATTGTAATTTTCTCATCAAGTGCTATCCCTGGTAATGCTTTAAGTATCCATAAAACAATTAATAAGTTATATTTAAAAGGTGTTAAAGTTTTTACTAACATGACTATGAACAATTTACATACTTCAGGTCATGCCAACCAAGAAGAATTAAAACTAATGATAAGACTTTTAAAACCTAAATACTTAATGCCATTCCATGGAGATTATAGAATGTTAAAACAACATGCTAATCTTGGAATAGATTGTGGCATACCTAAAGAAAATACTTTCATCCTAAAGAATGGTGACAGTCTAATTTTAAATAATCACAAAATAACAAAAGGTGATAGTTATCCTAATAGTGATATTTATGTAGACGGTTCTAGAATTGGTGAAGTTGGTAGTGCTGTCATTAGAGATAGAAAAATAATGGCAGGTGATGGAATTTTAGTAGTCATTGCCAATATTAATTCTACAACAAGAACATTATTAACAAAGACAAATATCACAACAAGAGGATTTGTTTTAGTAAATGAAAATGAAGAATTAATTAAAAAAATTGAAAAAGAAGCAACTAATGTTATTAATGAGAAATTAAAAGATAAAAAAGCAACATTTACTGATATTAAAAATCAACTAAGTCTAGATTTAATACCATTCATTATGAATTTAACAGGTAGAAGACCACTTATCTTACCAATAATTTTAGATATAAAAAAATAGGAACTTATAGGTTTCTATTTTTTTGTTTTAATTAACTCTTTAGCTTTCATAATTCCTTCTTCTAAAAGATTATCAATCTCTTTTCCATAAACACTTTTAGCAGCATTATAAGCTAGCATACAAATTGTCATAGGTCCCACTGCACCAATTGATGGTGTTATTAAAGATGCTTTTTTATACACTTCATCAAACTCTATATCACCAACTGTTTTTCCTTCTTTATTTTTATGAACTCCTACATCAATTACAACTGACCCATCTTTAATATAGTCTGCTGTAATAAATTCTTGCTTATTTAAAGCAACTACTACAATATCACAATCACTTGTTACTTTAGAAAGATTCTTAGTCTTAGAATGACAAATTATAGGAGTGGCATTATTTCTTAACATTAACTGAGCAAGAGATTTACCTACAATATTACTACGATTAATAATAGCTACCTTCCTACCTTCTAAAGAAACATCATAAACTTTTAATAAAGTCTCTATTCCTAATGGTGTACAAGGAACTAACGATATATCACCTACACTCAACTTTCCTGCTGACAATGAAGTTAAACCATCTACATCAATTTTAGGATCAATCATATCAAGTAATCTACGTTCTTCTGACCTTAAATTATCAGGTAGTGGTAACTGAATCATCAAACCTGTAATTGTTGGATCTTGATTTATGCTAATTATATAATCTTCCAATTCTTCTATTTGCATACTATCAAAATGGACACTAACAAAATCAATTAATGTATTACTAGTTATTTTTTCCTCTTTCATTTTAGCATACATTTGTCCCCCAAAATCATTTCCAATAGAAATATCAACTACTTTAGGAATAATATCCTTTTTTAATAAATATTTATTTAACTCTTTATATAAAATTTTACTAACAATTAAACCATTAATTTCCTTGTTCATACCTCTTTCTCACCTAACTTAAACAACCTATATAAAAGAAAATAAAACTATTTCAAACACTACTATAATATAATAATTATTATAAAGTCAATCAAATTATTATGACAACAATAAAAGGACTATAATTTTCTTTATGTCCTTTACTTAGCTTCTTCAACTGCCCTAGTCTCTCTTACTACTGTTATTTTAATAGTACCAGGATAGTTTAAAGTAGATTCTATTTTTTCTTTAATATCACGAGCTACTTTATGAGCTTCTAAATCATCTATTTCATCTGGTTCTACTATAACTCTAAGTTCTCTTCCTGCTTGCATCGCATAAGCTTTAGAAACCCCACCTATATCATTAGCAACTTCTTCAAGCTGAGTTAATCTCTTAACATAATTTTCCAATGAATCATTACGAGCACCAGGCCTACTAGCAGATAAAGCATCAGCTACTGCTACTAAAGTAGAAATTACAGAAGTTGGTTCAGTATCACCATGGTGAGATGCAATAGCATTAATTACAACATCATTTTCACCATATTTTTTAGCAAGCTCAACACCTATACTAACATGACTACCTTCAATCTCATGATCAACTGCTTTACCAATATCATGTAAAAGTCCTGCTCTTTTAGCAAGAGATACATCTTCCCCAATCTCACCAGCCATAAGACCAGCTAAATTAGCAACTTCTAAAGAATGTTGTAAAGCATTTTGTCCATAACTAGTTCTAAAATGAAGTCTACCAATTATTTCAATTAATTCAGGAGCCATTTTAGTAATACCAAGTTCAAACAAAGCACTATTTCCATATTCTAAGATTTTTTCTTTAGTTTCTTTACATACTTTATCATAAACTTCTTCAATTCTTGTAGGATGAACTCTTCCATCTTTAATTAAAGTTTCAAGTGTTAGTCTAGCCATTTCCCTTCTTAAAGGATCAAAACTAGATAATACAACTGCCTCAGGAGTATCATCAATAATTAAATCAACACCAGTAACAGCTTCAATAGTTCTAATATTTCTACCTTCTCTACCAATTAATCTACCTTTCATCTCATCATTAGGCAAACTAACAACAGTAACTGTCTCTCCACTTGCAATATCTGCTGCATATTTTTGCATAGAACTAACAATCATTTCTTGAGCTTTCTTATCAGCAGTCATTTTAGCATCATTTTCTTGCTCACTAATATAAATAGCAATTTCTCTACTCATAGATTCTTTAACATTTTTCATAATCAAATCATGAGCTTTCTCTTTACTATAACCTGAAATTTCTTCAAGCAAATTAATTTGTTCTTTCTTAATTTTCTCCACTTTTGCTTCTTTTTCTTGAATTTCTTTTTGTCTTTGAATTATCTTCTCTTCTCTCTCATCTAAAGTAGATTCACGTTTTTGACACAATTCATCTCTTTTATCTAAACTTGCTTCTCTTTGTAATAGCTTATTTTCACTATCTTTAAGCTCTGATTTTTTTTCTTTAATATCTTTATCTACTTCAAGTTTCAACTGATAAGATTTCTCTTTCGCTTCCATAACAGCATCGCGTTTTATCTTTTCAGCATTTTTTTCTGCATCTTTTAACATTTTATCTATTTTTTTAGAAGTTGCTCCTTCTCTTAAATAAGCAACTAAAAAAGTTAATCCAAAACCACCAACTAATCCAAAAATTACAAGTAAAATGGAGAATAAAAACTGTTCCATATTATACCTCCATTAGAATATACTTTAAATAAAAATCTAAACTATAATCTAATTATATTGTAAGTTTTAAATTAAATGTTGTCAAGATATGGTTTTAAGCACTTTAAAAGAAGTCATCGACTTCTTTTACTATTCTCCTGTTTTATTTAAACTAATACCATAAAACTCTCTTACTTTTTCTTCTATCTCATCTCTTAATTCGACTCTATCTTTAAGTAGTAGTTTAACATTTTCTTTACCTTGCCCAAGCTTTTCTCCGTTATAAGAATACCATGCTCCTGTCTTTTCTATAATACCAGCTTCACTACCTAAATCTATAAGTTCACCTTCTTTTGATATACCCTCACCATACATAATATCAACAACAGCAGTTTTAAATGGAGGAGCAACTTTATTTTTAACAACTTTAACAGTAGTTTTATTACCCATAACTTTATCCCCAACTTTTAGTTGTTCATTACGTCTAATATCAAGTCTAATAGTAGAATAGAATTTTAAGGCTCTACCACCAGGAGTAGTTTCAGGATTACCAAACATAACCCCAACTTTCTCTCTTAATTGATTAATAAAAATTGCAATAGTATTAGTCTTATTAATAGTACCACTTAACTTACGTAAAGCTTGTGACATAAGTCTAGCTTGTAAACCAACATGAGAATCTCCCATTTCCCCATCAATTTCTGCTTGAGGAACAAGTGCTGCTACTGAATCAATAACAACAATACTAACTGCCTCACTTCTAACTAAAGCCTCACAAATTTCAAGTGCTTGTTCACCAGTATCAGGTTGTGACAAAATAAGTTCATTAGTATTAACACCAAGTCTTTTAGCATAAACTGGATCAAGTGCATGTTCTGCATCAATAAAAGCTGCTCTTCCTCCTTTCTTTTGTACTTCTGCTATAGCTTGTAGTGCAAAAGTAGTTTTACCACTAGATTCAGGTCCATAAATTTCAATAATTCTTCCCTTAGGATATCCTCCTATACCAAGAGCAATATCTAAACTTAAACATCCACTAGAAACAACATCAAGCTTCATATGAGGATTATCTCCAAGTCTCATAACAGCTCCTTTACCAAATTGTTTCTCTATATCAGCTAAAACACTTTCTAAATTTTTATCTTTACTGCCTTTGCTAGCCATTTTACTCATAACTTCCTCCTTGTATAAATTAATTATAATACCATTGTATAAAGAGAAATAAAAATTGTCAAGCATTTTTCGAACAAAAGTTTGAAAAATGAATTTTGTCGTTCTAAAAAGACTATTTTTTTAAAATTACTCCTAACAATTTTAAAAAATGAATAAAAAAAAGAACCAAATTATTTTTCTTTTGGTTCCAATATTAACTTCTTATTAAGATTAAAATATTCAATCATAGAAATAATAGACATAATAGTTGCAAAATAAATTAGAAAATCAGCAACTCTAATATTCCAAAATTCAAATGGTAAATTATAGAAAAATGTCAAAACTAATCCAATCATCATTGAAGCTGTTTTAATTTTACCAGATTTAATAGCAGCTACTACTTTACCCTTACTAGATGCTTGCATTTTAATAGCATCAACAATAGTATCCCTAAATATAATAATAACAGGAATAACAACAGGAATAAATCCTTTATATGCTAATATAATTAAAGCACTATTTACTAAAGCTTTATCAGCTATAGCATCTAACATTTTTCCTAAATCAGTTACTTGATTATTCTTCCTAGCCAAATAACCATCTAAAAAATCAGTCAAACTAGCAACAATAAATACTATTCCTGCTATTATATATTCTAATCTTATATATATTCCCCCTACTTCATATTGAGGAAAATTAAATCCAACTAAATAAAATGGAAATATTAAAATTATAATCATTACAATGGTTAAAATAATTCTTAAAAATGTTAATTTAGTAGGTGTATTCATAAACTTCTATTCCTTTCAACTCACTAGTAGTAGCAGGTTCTCTATTTATAGTTTTAATAACTATTATTGAAATAATAATAGCAATTAAAAAAATCAACCCTGCTAAAATAAATGGTAATTTTCTTATCTTTTTTTTATATTCTTTAGTATAAGGGGACTGTATTTTTTTAGTATTTTCTAATCTTTCTTCCTCTTCTTTCTTCTTTTTGGCACTCATAATATCATCAAGAGATATTTTAGAAGTATGCTCAAATAAAAAATCATTGAACTCATCTTGAATTTTCGCTTCATCTAATCCCAAATACTTAGCATAACTTTTAACTAGTTCCTTCAAATAATATACGTCTTTAAAAGCTCTAACATTAGCACTCTCTATATTTTCAAGATATGAAACATCAACATTTAAATCACTTGCTGCTTCCTCTATACTAACACCATTACTTCGCCTTGTATCTTGAAGGTATTCACCTAACTCTTTCATAAATTCGTCTCCAATTCATAATAATTAATATTTAATAAGCCATGTTCTGTACCTATTTCTAGGTGGCAAGTATTTATCTACTATTTCTAGTCCTTAAAAGAATTCATTTCTTCTTTTAAAGCTCCCCTACCATAATTTGGGTTTCTCACTTGTGGGGTTTACCGCGTTTCACATAGTCTAGTTTCCCAGACACTCGTCTCTGTGGCACTTTACAAGCCTTTACCATAGAAAATCCTTAGGTAAAGACTAAGCCGTTAGTGCCAAAAGCACTACCTTAGGTTATTTTTTCCCTAAGCACAAACACTACATTCATCTCAGAATGTGTGAGCATGGACTTTCCTCTAGGAATTAATCCCAGCACTTGCCTAAAATATTAATCATCTTTGCCGTAAACTTCTTTTTCAAGTTTGCTAAGTCTTCTTAAGATATCTAGATTACTAATCTCTGTTGTATCACTATTATTTTTAGCAATCTCAACATTAACTTTAGCATTTCTAAGTTCTTGTTTTAAAGACATAATTTCTCTAAGTAATTCAGCTTTTTCTTTTTCAAGACTATCAATAATTATAAAAAATTGTTCATAATCACCAATGATAACATCAAGAAATTGATCAACTTCTTTAAGACGATACCCTCTTGTATCAATCTTAAAATCTTTCTCTAATATTTCCTGTGGTGTTAAGGTAATTTTATTCTGATACATCTAAATCACCAATCCCTTTACACTCTTATTTTAGAAAATATATCACTTTTTGTCAATCTTTTCTAGAAGAACTTCTGCATCTCTTATCATTAAAGCCTCCCTTATTTTATTACTAAGACCAGATAATATAAGTATTACATCATTATTATTCATAAGAATCACCATCCTTATTTACATAGTAATTAAAAAAAGAAAAAATAACAACAAATTCGACAAAACAAGTTTTTCTTTGACATTATATTAAATAGTAGTATAATAATATCTAATTTTGAGGAGGAAAACATTATGGATTTAATGGAAAATATTAAAGAATTTTTAGGAAGTGAAGAACTAATAAGTTTTTTTGAAATAAAAGGTTATAGACCATTAGCAGAAAAAGGATGGTTTAGACTATTAAATATTAAAAACAACACAATTGAAAGAATGGGAGTCTTTAAAGATATTAATAATGAAAAACGTATTCGTTTCAAAGGTAAAAACTGGGCTTTTTCCCTTAATAGAGATAATAATGATAAACTTTACTTAGACCACCTATTAATTGGTAATGTTGAAAAAAATGAATACACTTTTATAATGAGACATAATATCGATGAAAATAACAATAATGAATTTATAGTAAAACTAGTTGATAATAAAAACATAAAACACATATATCACATCAAAGATGACTGTATCCATATAACAAAAGAAACATTACCACCTAAAGAATTTGAATATAATAAAAACAATAAAGATAATAAATTTATAGAAAAACAATCTAATAAAAACGATAAGATAATTGAAGAATTCTTTTACTTTAAAGGTAAAGATAATAAACCAGCATTACTTGATTGCAGTAAAGAATATCAAGATGCTTGCAAACAAGAATTTGTAATACTAGAAAACTCATATATAAGCATAACATCTTTTATAGCAAAGAGAATTCCATTCTTAAGTACATGTATTAATGAAAAAGCTAATGACAACGTAAAACTATATGAAATAAAAAGAAAAGAAAGAACAACAAAGCCTTATGAAAAGGCTGCTATAGATGATACTAAAATATATAAATTCACTAGAAAGAAAAATAATCAATAATTATAGATATTTCTAAAAAGATATAGTATAATTGTCTATAGGTGATAAAGATGAATTATCCTACTGGGATAAAAAAAAGTCATGAACAAGTAATTAACTATTCACATCGTGGTATGACACTTGAGGATGATATAAACGAAACAAATAGTTATTATAGAGATAAAGATATTGCATATATATATAAAAAACCAACTCCAATTAAAGTCACTAAAGTTGATTTTAGAAAAGATAGAACTTCTACTATTAAAGAAGCATTCTATATGGAACCATCAACAACAGACTATAATGGTATCTATAAAGGTTATTATATTGACTTTGAAGCTAAAGAAACTAAGAATAAAACTTCATTCCCACTAGCTAATATTCATAAACACCAAATAAAACACTTAGAAAATATTACAAATCATGGGGGAATCGGCTTTATAATTGTACGTTTTAGTGTACTTAATAAAACATATCTATTAAAAGCAGAGGACCTTTTTTCTTTTACTAAAGCTAATAAAAGAAAATCTATTCCTTTAGATTTCTTTAATAAGAAAGGATATTTATTAAAAGAAAAGTATCGTCCTAGGCTTGACTACTTAACCGTAGTAGATGAATTTTTGGAGGTAAAAGATAATGGCAAAAACAAAGAAAAGTAAATCTAGTAAAACTAGAAGACCTAAAAAAAATAATAACTTATTTATGATTTTTGCAGGCTTATTTATTATTTTAATGATTGTAGGATATTTTGTCCTAGGATTATTATTCACAGTCTTTATGGGAGTTGGAATACTAATAATAGCAGGAATTGCTAAATTAGTAGATAGTGTAAAAAATAAACCAAAACAGAAAAAGGTAGTCAATACAATTTTAATTATTATACTATCACTTGGTATATTAGTAATGCTAGCAGGTATTGTCTTTATGATTTATATTGCAATATCATCTAATCCTAAATTTGATGCTGAAAAACTAGATAGTAGTGAACCAACTATTTTATATGATGCAAATGGTGAAGAATTTGCTAAACTAGGTAGTGAAATGCGTGATAAAGTTACATACGATGAATTACCAGAAGTACTAGTAGATGCTATAATCGCTACAGAAGATTCAAGATTCTTCCAACATAATGGTTTTGATGCCCCAAGATTTTTAAGAGCATCAATTGGTCAAGTATTTGGTAACTCAGATGCCGGTGGAGCTTCTACTCTATCAATGCAAGTTGTTAAAAATAGCTTAACATCTAGTATCGCTACAGGACTTGATGGTGTTATTAGAAAGTTCCAAGACATTTATTTATCAATATTTAAACTAGAAAAAAATTATACAAAAGAACAAATTATAGAGTTTTATGTTAATAACCATAACTTAGGTGGTAATGTCTATGGTGTTAGTCAAGCTGCTAGAGTTTACTTTAATAAAGACGTACAAGATTTAAACTTAGCAGAAGCTAGTATTATAGCAGGAATGTTCCAAGCTCCTAATGCCTATCGACCAGTAGAAGAAGAAAATTTGGAAGCCGTTACTAAAAGACGTGATACTGTTTTATATTTAATGGAACGTCATGGTTATATTACTGAAGAAGAAAGAAACTTAGCTAGTTCAATCAGTATTGAAAGTCTTGTTAATTATAATGTTGAAGCAGATACAAGTGGAAATAGTGAATATCAAGGATATATTGATACAGTTGTTGCAGAAGTACAAGAAAAAGTAGGAAAAAACCCATATACAACACCAATGAAAATATATACTAATCTAGATACTGAAAAACAAGATGGACTAAATAGAGTAATGAATGGAGAAAGTTACAGTTGGATTAATGATGTAATTCAAAGCGGAGTAGCTGTCCTAGATAGTGAAACAGGAAAAATACTAGCAATTGGTGCAGGTAGAAATAAAACTGGAGTTAATCAATTCAACTATGCTACAGATATGGTAAGACAACCTGGTTCAACCGCTAAACCATTATTTGATTATGGACCACTAATTGAATATAATAATGCTTCTACATTTGGATATAATGATGGTAATGATAATTACAAAATGTTTGTAGATGAACCTTACTCATATAGCACAGGTCAAGAAATAAATAACTGGGATGGTAAATTTATGGGTAATATGACAACAAGAAGAGCATTATCATTATCAAGAAATATTCCAGCATTAAAGGCATTCCAACAAGTAGATAATTCTAAAATATTAGAATTCGTTCAAAAATTAGGTATAGAACCAGAAATAGATAACGGAAAAATACATGAAGCCCATGCTTTAGGAGCATTCGATGGTGTAAATCCTTTACAAATGGCTGCTGCATACTCTGCTTTCTCTAATGGAGGATATTACAATGAACCTTACTCCGTTAATAAAATAATTATTACTAATACAGGTGAAGAATATACCCATGAAAGTGAAAAAACTAAAGCTATGGAAGATTCAACTGCATACATGATTACAAGTATATTAGATGACACTAGTATAACTGGTGGTGGTGCTATGGATAATGTTGCTATGAAAACTGGTACTACTAACTTTGATGAAAATTACCGTAAAAAATTAGGTATGGCTGATGATGCAATTAGAGACTCTTGGGTTGTAGGATATACAACAAAAACAACAATAGCTATGTGGTATGGATATAAAGATACCAATGCTGAATCTGTTGCTCAAGGTTACTACTATCACAACCTAGCTGGAACAGTACAACGTGATAGATTATTTACAGCCATTGCTAATGAAGTTTTTGAAGATAATAAAGAAGAATTTAAAATGCCAGAGAGTGTTGTTAGAGTACCATTAGTATCTGGAAGCTCTACAGCAAAAGTAGCTGGAACAGGATACTCAGGTAGTATTCTTTATGAATATTTCAAAAAAGACCATGAACCTAAAGGAAATGCCGAAACAAGTAATTTAGCAACACCTACAGGTTTAACTGCAACATATTCTAATGGTAATGTTAAACTATCATGGAATGCAGTTAATCCAGGTAATACAGATTCATCTTATGGTGACTTTGGATATAATGTTTACTTTAATAATACACTACTAGGATTTACTACTAACACAAGTTATACTATTAATAATCCAAGTAACCCTTATGGTACTTATAGAGTAATTGCAACCTTCCAAAAATATGATGGATTAAATAGTGAAGCTGCTACTTACACATTAGAAAAACAAAGTGCTAATCTAAGAATAACAGCAAGTACTATTAATGTACCAACATTTAATATAAGTGATATAACAAATTATGTAACCGTCTATAATGGTTCAACAGATGTAACAAGTGAAACTAGCAATTGGACCTTATCAAGTATATCAGGACCAGTTACTAGTACATCGGTCTCCACTCTAACAGAAGCAGGAACTTACACCTTACGATATCGATTTACCTATGATGGAGAAACAAAAGAAACAGGAAGTATTACAGTAACTGTCACTGGAACTAATACAGGTGGCGGTGGAGATGAAGGAGATAGTGGTAACGAAACTACACCTACTCCATAAACCTAAAAAGAAGCTAAATCCTAGCTTCTTTTCTTATACTTACAAATACTATTTAACTTACAAGCATCACAATTTGGAGATACTGCCTTACAATGATACCTACCAAATAATACAAGCTGTAAATGTCTTTTAGCCCAGTCTTCTCTTTTAAATTTCCTTTTTAACTTCTCCTCTACTCCTCTTACATCATCAATATCTTTAGCAAGTCCTAACCTCTTAGAAACTCTTTCTACATGAGTATCAACAGCAATAGTAGGAATATTATAAAACTCTCCTAAAAACACATTAACAGTCTTTCTTCCAACTCCAGGCATTGCCTCTAATTCTTTCCTTTTAATAGGAACTTTACCATCATAATCTAAGAATAATATTCTTGCAATCTCTTTAACATAAAGAGCTTTTTTTCTAAAAGAACCAAGAGGTCTTAAAATATCTTCTATATCTTTAATATCAGCATTCATTAACTTCTCTATACTATCATACTTACCAAACAAAATAGGTGTAACACTATTAACCCTTTTATCAGTAGTCTGAGCACTAAGAACAATAGCAATTAAAAGTTCATAATCATTATTATAATTAAGTTCACATTTAGGTTCTTCAAATAATTCATTTAAATAGTCTTCTATAATCTCAACTTTACTCATCTTCATCATCAAACCAATCATAATCGAAAACCTCTACAGGTTCTTTATTCTCTTTATTTTTACTATTAAGAAAATGCCTAACATCTTCACTAGTCTTTATTCCCTTCTTATCCCATTCATATAAAATCTTATCTATATATCTAATACTAGATACTCCATTAAGTACTGCTTCCTTAACAGCCTCAATAATAACACCATTATCAAATGTACTAGCCCAAGCTTTAATAAACTCTATCTCACTAGAATTAAGAGTTCTACCAAACTCTTTTTCAATTGTAGAAAAGATACTAGTATCAAGCACATCTTCATTATCTTTAATAACCTCATCACTAATAATAGAAGCTATTTTTTCATAGAATAAAGATATATCTACCTTCTCCTCCCCTATTCCTTTATCGTTTTTATATGTATCTATCATAAGTAATTTCTTATCAGTAAGAGAAGAAATTAACACTAATATATCTTTAACACTAAGACCTAACTCTTCACTCATTTCCTTAGGATCAAAGGTAAAAGTATTACCCTTATCTTTTAAATACATTAAAAACATAAACTCTTCTAAACTTATATTTAATTTCTTATACTCTTTAAAAAAAAGAAGAGGTACTACTATACTTTTATTTTCTAATAAACTAACCAGTTGTTTCTGTTTCATTACACTCCTCCTTAACTAAATTAATACTAGTATATATCTTTTTAGCAAGATTTAAAAGGTCTTCTTTAGTATTACTGACTTCTAAATTTAATATATTAAGTTCTAACTCCTTCCATAATTTACTCATAATAGGACCATCTTCTATATTTAAATAATCAATTAAATCATAACTATCAACTACTATATCACCTCTCTTATGAATAGGCATAGAATTATAGTTATCCATAATCTCTTTTTTAGAAATACCTATAATCTCTCCTGCTACTATACATGGATATAAATCATAGTAATAAAGAGTAGTATAATCTAAAGGATTATTTTTAATAGCATTTCTTATATCTTTCATTAGATTTAACTCATTTCTAGTAAAAGGATAAATTTCATCTACTTCTAACATCATCCATATACCAATTACCTGACTACATGGTATTACTTTATTAATATTTTCTAAAAATAACACATCTATTAATCCTAACTCTTTTATTAACATAATTCCCTTTTCTATATTAGGACTACTAAATATCTTATCTAACTCTTCTTTTTTTCTATTAATAGATAAATCCTTAAGTAAATATTTAGACTGTATAATCGCTTCTTTTACCTCTTTAGCAAGTTCAAAATCAAGTGTAGTTGCAAATCTAATCGCTCTTAATATTCTAAGAGAATCTATTTTAAAAGATGTTAATGGATTAATAACAGTCTTAATTATTTTCTTATCTATATCACTTCTACAACTAAGTAAATCAACAATATTAAGAGCTTTATCCATACAAATAGTATTTATAGTAAAATCTCTTCTTTTTAAATCAGTCTTTAAATCATTAACATAGTTAATAGTATCAGGATGTCTATTATCTAAATAATTACCATCATCTCTATAAGTAGTTATTTCAAATCTAATATTATTTAAATAAACAGTAACACTACCATACATTTCATTATCTATATTAGCATTAGGAAATATTTTAATTAAATCTTTAGGCCTAGCATTAGTAGTAATATCAACATCATTAGATTTAATACCCATTACATAATCCCGAACAAATCCCCCTACAATATATGCTTCATAAGAATTATCTTCTATTATATTTAAGACTTTTAAAGCAGTTTCTAACATTATTTATATCACCATATATATTTTATCATTTAATTAAGTTTTTTAAAAGTAATTGCTACAACTCCCCATAGTTTTTGTTCATCTTTTGTATAAAATCTTTCCATAAGATTTAACCATTCATCTTTACTAAATTTATCTAAATAAAGCCTTTCCATCTCATAATTATTAACCAAAGAATTAAAGGTATCATAATAATCTAATTTCATAACTTCTGCTCTTATCTCTTCATCATCATTAGGCCTTTTAAGAAATATCAAAGTATCTCCTATCTTTAACTTTCTTCTTTTTAAATCATTTACTCTAACTTCAACATCTTTCTTTCCATTTTTAACTACATCAAATACATCGCTATCTAAATGTATAATCATTTCCATAATATCACGCTCCATAGTATTAAAGATATAACATTAACAAGATAAAAACTTAATTTTAAGGTCTTATGTCTAAAGAAAAACATTCCAAGTAATGCTCCTAAAGCTCCCCCAAATATACTAAATAAATATAGAAGTTTTTTACTGATTCTGTAGTAATTATGGCAAGCAAAAAATTTATCTACTCCATAAATAATAAAGGTAAAAGTATTAATTATAATTAAATAGATTAACATAAAGAAAAAAAGCCATTGCTGGCTTATTCGTTTACTGCATCTTTAAGAGCAGATCCTGCTTTAAATGAAACAGCCTTTCTTGCTGCGATTTGAACAGTTGCACCAGTTCTAGGATTACGTCCTTCACGAGCAGCTCTTTCTGAAACACTAAATGTACCAAATCCAACTAGTGGGATTTTATCTCCTTTAGCTAATGTTTCAGTTACAGTTTCGCAAAATGCATCAATAGCACGAGTTGCATCAGCTTTAGTTAAACCAGCTTTTTCTGCAACAGCTTCTACTAATTCTACTTTTTTCATTTATAAAACCTCCTATATAATTAAGCATTTATCTTGCTTACATATTAAGGATAGCATGAAAGCCTTTCTAAATCAATGGTTTTTACTGATTTTTACATCAATTATTAGGTATTTGTAATACTTGACCAACAGAAAGTAAATTAGATGTCAAATTGTTTAACGTCTTAATAGCATCAACAGTAACACCAAAGTTATTAGCTATACTCCAAAGACTATCTCCTCTTTGTACTGTGTAGGTTGTATAACTAGGATTAGTTGGATTATTAGTATTAGAATTAGGAATAATTAGTACTTGTCCTATAGAAAGAAGATTAGATGTTAATCCATTAGCATTCTTTAAGTCATTGACAGTAATACCGAATTTATTAGCAATACTCCATAGACTGTCACCTGATTGTACAGTATAAGTAGAAGGAGTAGTTTCATTATTATTATCATCTTCTAAGTCTTCATCTGCACTAAGACCAGGGATTATTAAAGATTGTCCAACACTTAAAGTATCACTAACTAAATCATTAGCATCTCTTATTTCTTGTACCGTAACACCAAAACGTCTTGCTATACTCCAAAGACTATCTCCTCGTTCTACTGTGTAATAGAATACTGTTCCATTATTATCACCAGTATCTTCATCTCCACTAACACCAGGAATAGTTAAGACTTGTCCTACACTTAAAACATCACTTGTTAAATTATTAGCATCCCTAAGTTGTTGAACTGTTACACCAAATCTATTACCAATACTCCATAAACTATCTCCTCTTTGTACTGTATAGGTAGTAGAAGGTCCTGTTATATTATCATTACCCTCATTACCATTACCAACACCAGGAATAATTAAAACTTGTCCTATACTAAGAGTATCACTAGTTAAATTGTTAGCACGTCTTAAATCATTAACACTTATTCCATAACGACTTGCAATACTCCATAGACTATCTCCTCTTTGCACAGTATAAGTAACATTACCACCAGTTCCATTATCAGTACCACCACTAGTAGGAATTCTAAGAAGTTGACCAACAGTAAGAGTATCACTTTTTAAGTTATTAGCATCTCTCAAAGCCTGTACTGTAACACCAAATTTACGAGCTATACTCCAAAGGCTATCACCTTTAACTACAGTATAAAAGTTAGTACCACTTCCTTCAGGTGGAGTATAAGGAACACCAGCATACCCTGCAATCGCTCTAACAACTGCTTCTACATAATTTAATAAATCATTTTGCAACTTAACCCTATCATTAGCATTATCAATAAATCCATATTCTACAAGTAATGATTGCATAGGAGCAGTCTCTCTAATAATATAATAATAGTCTTTAGATGGATCTTCAGGAAGTCTTCTTTGATAATACTTACGCATAATTTGCCCTTCACTACCTATCTCTTCTAAGATAGACTGAGCTAAAGTAGAATTATTACGTAAAGCATAAATAACTTCTGCACCTTCTCCACCTCCGGAAAGATTTTATGTGATTAGGCTATCATTTTTCCTTGATTTTACTGCATTTTCATTTTTTCTAAAAATAGTATAGGGGATGGTGAGATTGTGTGATTAACAAATTTTACCACCCTATTTTCATTACTTAATTTATTTCTTCATAATTAGTTTTTATATCATCTAGCATCTTAAATCTGTATTGAATTTCTATATTTCTATCTTTATCAATATAAATATTTTTTACTAAAGTTTTTATGAGTTCTCTGTTGGGTTCATCTAAATTTAAAAGTGATTTTATTTGTTCTTCATGTTTAGCTATTTCTTTTGTATCTTCTTTAATCTGATTTTCTTCATTATCTATTTCATAAATTCTATAATTTAAGGCTGATATTTGTTTTTCAGTTTGCGTAGAGATTCTTGTATAAGTACCAACACTTATTATCCCATTAAATTTGTCATCATATAAAGCATCAGATTTTCTTTTTAATTCATCAATCTCATTTAATAATTGTTGCTTTTCCTTTTGCCTATCATTCTTTTCCTTTGTTCTATCTTGTAATACTCTTTCAGATAACTCTTTGATATTTAAACTATCTAAATATTTTTGACAAGTAGTTTTAATAACACTCATTATTTTTTCTTCTAGTTTATCATAAGGAAAGAAATGTGGATAACACAAATGTCTTCTTGGATCTCTTGCATATTTATTGCAATTAACACTCCAATATTTTCCATCCTTATAGTTTTTATTTTTTCTATAAAGAACACTTAAAGAATTGCCGCATTCTTTGCATACAAGTAGATTTTCTAATAATCTTTTTTCTCTATTACAATGAGTTGTTCTTACTCTTGCAGGAGCATTTTGTATTGCTTCAAATACTGTCTTACTAACTAGAGGTTCATGAGTGTTTTCTACTATTATCCAAAACTCTTTTTCTAAAGCAACTTTCTTTTGAGATTTATAGCTTAATTTTGTTTGAACATTTTGTACCATATCCCCTGTATACATTCTATTTTTTAATAATTTATTTACTGAGGATATTGTCCATACGTTCACTTTTTGTCTTGAAGATGATTTAGTATTTTTATACATACTAGGACTTAATATCTTATTATCATTTAAGTATGATACTATGTCGCTTACTCCAGTTCCAGAATGAGCCATTTTAAATATCTTTTTAACAACGGGAGCAACTTCTGGATCGGGTATTAAATGTCCTTTATCAAGTGGATCTCTCATATATCCATAACAAGGTTTACTACCTATAAATTTACCTTGTTCTTTTTTATTTTTTAGTATTGAACGAATCTTCTTAGAAGTATCTTTACTAGTCATATCATTAAACAAAGCTTTAAATGGAGCAATGTCATTATTAGCGCTTTCTAGAAATGTATCAACTTGATCTAGTATAGAAATATATCTAATTTTCTTTTGTGGAAAATATTGTTCTACATAATAACCACATTGAATGTAATCTCTACCTAATCTTGATAAGTCTTTCGTGATTACACAATTGATTCGACCACTTTCAATATCTTTTAATAATCTTTGAAAAGAAGGTCTATCAAAGTTAGTTCCAGTAAATCCATCATCTACATATTCATCAACCAAAGTATATCCACTCATTTTTACATAATCCATTAATAAATTTCTTTGATTGATTATACTTTCACTCTCTGACTCATAAGTTTTATCTTCATCACTTTCTGATAATCTGATATATAAACCTACTCTATAAAAACTTGGTGCTTGTATTATATTGTTATACACTTACTACTCCTTCCAATGTGCATAACTTCAATAAGCAATATCATTATACCACAAACTTTTACTGCTTACTATTTTCTAACATCAATTTTAAGTACTCCTCTATTAAATCAACCAAGTTTTTATCTTTATCGAAAGTTTCAGTTATGTTCACTAATCTACACCTCTCCTTTTATTTTATGAAATAAGAACGACTATAAGACTTTATTATCAAAATTAGAGCATAAAAAAATTAGTTATATTTCAAACTAATCTAGTAATAGAAAATATTATATTCTTTTAATCTATTTCGTTTTCGCTTAACATTTTGAAGTTCTAATTTGTAAAATTCTAGTTTTTTTAAATAATCTTTACGGAAATAGTTTTCACTTAACCATTTAACGCCTTCTTTAGAAATTATTACTTTACCATCTTTTAAATACTTAAATAATTGATTATTTCTTTTTTCCATTCTATTAACTGCAACACCAATAACATTTTTACTTCTATTAAAATAACTTCTTAAATCATATAAAGATATATCTTTATATTCAAATTCATTATGAGGAAAATTAAGCTCGTCTTCTAATCTTAATATTTGTTTTTTAAAGAAAACAATTTCAGCATCTAAATAAAATAGATTGTTATTTAAATAAACTTCTTCTATCCATTCTACAAGTTCCAATTTTAGATATACTACTCTTTCACCATTCTGAGCAAAATGTTCATCAATCCATCTTTCATTAGGATGTCTTCTTTCTAATCTTTTCACTAGTCTCTTATACTGCTTTTCACTCATATTAAACTTCTGTAAAACGCGCCACTTTTCCATTGATTTAAACTCCATATTTCTCCTTTCATTTTCTACCACATTTTAGGTTACAATTAAATCCTATTTTGAGGTTACATATCCGTATAATACAATATATCAAGCATGGTGTATACACACCTATCTAGCTTGTTAGAGAATATCCCTAAAACCCACTAATAGTCTCCGACAGTTTAGGAGTTTTTAAATCAAAATTTCATTTAATATTTCAACTATTTTATAAAATTCATTATCAATTTTTAAAAATATAACTCACCCTCTTTCTTTTGATAAAAATAAAAATGGGCATGAAAAAAGAGAGATAAAAAATCTCTCAAATAGCCCCTTTTTATAATTACCCTATATTACCATAATACCACAAAATAATAGGAATTGCAATGGCACAATTTCCATTAAATGCTTCACAATTCGTTATAAAATAAGGATATGTGGAAGAAAAAATAATTTGCAAAAATACAAATTATTGCTATCCCCTTACAACTTTCCTATATTATCATTTTAACACAAAATATTAGGACAGTCACCGGACACAATCTACATTTTTATCTATCAGCTATTTATTATATATCATTAATCTTTATTCTCTATTTCCTTCTTAAAAGTCTCTAATTCCTCTGTTTTATTATTGTAGTCATTTATAATATTAGTTATTATTTTTAACAAATTTTCTTCTTCCAATTTTTTATTAGAGACTTTATCGTCTAATGTGATTTTTTTAGATAAGTTTAATGATAATAAATATTCCATTAATTTTGAAAAATTAATTTCATTATCAAACTTATATTCCTCAATAATTTTTTGATTTTCAACTAATTGTATAGCCTCATTCTTTTTAATAATTTCCATATTCTTCATCTCCTAATACATTTCCAAATTTTTTATTTCTATTTGAGAAACTATTCTTTCCACCTTCTAAAATATTTATCAACTTATCCTTATCTTCTTTTCTCTCTATTAAATAATTTGTGTAATTTATTTTATTGTTATTTTCTACATACACATAGTTAAATGAATCGCCATATACAGCAACAGACGGATTATGAGTTACAAATATTAATTGTTTAATCTTCTTTTTACCCTTAATATTAGGAACTAAATATTTACTTATATAGTCATTATCTATATTATCTTCTGGTTGATCTAAAATCAGAATTGTCTCATCTAAATCAAACAACATATCCAAATACGCTACACTTTTCATACCAGGTGATGCGTCCGTTAAATTTCTTATTTTATTTTGTTTTAAGTAATCTTCTAATTCGTTCATACTACTTATTTGTTTCTTATAATCAATAGATGCATCTATTATTTCATAAAATTCTTTTTTTGATTTGAATGTATCACTCTTTATATATTTATCTAATTCTTCAGAAAGATTCTTCTTTCCCGACTTCAATTGCTTATTCTTATCACCCGAAAGATAATTTTCAATATCTCCGAATTCTTTTGAACGAATAATTGTATCTGTAATTTTATCTAATATTATATCTCTCATATTTGTAGGTATATCATAATATGTTACAAATAAATATTTACCCTTAATCGACACTTCAACAGGAGGATTGTCAAAACTAAAATTGTTAATTAATAATTTTAATTTTTCATAGTTTAATTGGATTGTAAAATTATTTTTTAATTCTTTAATCGTACTATTTATAGTATTTATATTCTGCTTTATTGTTATCTCATTTGCTGATTTCTTTGAATTAATATCATTAATAACTGCATTATTCTTATTAATAATTGTATTGTATAATTCAATCATTTTTAAATAATATTTTTGATATTTATATAAATTAGAAAGTTCTATTTCTAATTTACTACTATCTAATCCCAAATTTTCTAATTCATTTATGGCAAGTCTCAAAGAGTTAATACTATCACTAAAATATTTTTTAAAATTAACATTATCAAGTTCTTCATATGCACTTAAATTATAATCATCAATTTTCTTTATTGAAATAATATTCGATGTTAGATTTTTATAATTTTTATTATATGGCTTAAGTTTACTAGCTACATCAGATATATTTATCAAATCATTTAAATTTAAATTCTTAATTTCCTTAAAATTTTTAGATATATTTTCTTGTGCGTTTTCTGGATTTTCAAATATCTCTTTAATTTGATCTTGATTCAAGAACGCTACAGAACTTAAACTGCCTAAAGAAATGTTAATATTATCGCGATTTTGTCCAATAATATCTGAAATTTCTAACTTTTTATACTTATTTAATGCACCATCTTCTGCGTCTTTTTCTACTAAATTTTTTATAACAGATAATAATAGTGACTTACCACTGCCTCTTTTACCAACAATAGCATTTAATCCAGGGGAAAAATAAATTTCTTTCTTATCATCTTTTATTTTAAATTCAACTTTTTTTAATAATGTAGAAGGAATTGCAATATATTTATCATGAGATTGTTCTATTCGCGATTTAGGATCTAATGTTGCTAATTCTACTGCTTCAAAGCCATATTCAAGTGTTCCAAATACGAAATTATTTATTTCTGGTTTGTAATCTTCTTTATTATGCCAATCAGAAAAAGTGAAATATGCAAAATAACTTCCATAATCTAATATATATCTATATATCTCCAGTTCTTCTTCCGTTAACTCGTAAGTATCATCCTTTATTTTATTTGAAATATTACTCTTCAAATTTTCTAATTTATCATCATCATAATTTGACAGAATTTTATCAAATGACTTAGTTTTTTCGTAAAAATTTGTAGCCCAAAATGATTCGCTTACACTATAAAATCCTGGTCTCACATCAAATGCATTAAATATTTTATACATTGAATACTTATAAAAATCAACGGCATCTTCACTATTTAAATTTTTAATTATTTTAAATAGTCCCTTATGCTTATCTCCATGAGGAATTATGATAAACTTTGTATTGAGTTCAGTCAATTTATTTATTATTTCCATAAATAAAGGTTCTAACATATTATCGTTGTTATCTCTGTATAATGAATAAATTACTTTATTAAGCTTTTTTCTATCAGTACTATCTGAAAAATATATACAAATATGAATACTATCCTTTGTTCCATCTTTTAATTCAACATATGCATCTAATTCAACACCATTTATAATTTTCATATTTAAATCATTATCGGTAATATATTTATCGATTTCATCATAGTAAACATCAGAAAAATAATTATGATCAGTTATACTAAATAATTCAACACCTGACTGATTAAGTATATCAACAAATTCACTAGCTACCATATCTTTTACTCTACTTTTATCACCTGGTTTATTTATTTTTGAATATTGTGAATGCATATGTAAATCACATAATAACCATTTTTGATTCAAAAAACTTCACCTCTTACTTCTTTAATTTTTCAGAACAATCAAATAAATTCCATGGAACAAACGAATACTTCCATTTTATTCGTTTATGTGATTCTGCTTGCATTGCATTAAGCAACATACTGACATTTGCCCATTCAATAAATGACTGTTGAATACCATTTCCCCATTTATTCCATAATTTTGGATTAATAAAAATTTTATCAGTTTCCTTTGGTAGCATATTATTCATATAATTTATCTTGTTTTTAAAAGTCAATTTTGAAAATTGAAGAGTAAAATTTTCGTATTCAAAATCATCAACCATCCATGAAAAAATGCAATATGATTTATTTTTTTCTGGAAATATATTTATAAAAAGATTTTTCATTGGTTTATTAATATTTGCTAAACCCTCGTAATTATTAATATCATTTCCTCGTAAATCTTTAAATAATTGCACCATACCACAACAGCAAAACTCTATTTTAAATGGAATTTCCCAAACATAATATTTTATTATGTCATAATTATTACTCAAAATTGCTTTATCAAATTTTTCTTTCAATTTTTTATTATCACTAATTCCTAGCGAAGTACCTAAAAAATACTCATTACTTTCCATATTAACAGGAATTTTCTCTTGTAAATAATTATTTTTATTTAATTGCATCTCTTTTAAATAATAATGCCACGAAAAAGTTCTGTATGTATATAAAAATGTTTGTTTTAAAGATTTATCATAATCATAATTTTCAATAGGTTCAAAAACAACAGTATCATGATAATCACAAAATCCCCAAAAAGTACTTGCTACTCCTCTTCCTTGTTTTTCATAATCTTGAAATCCTAGAGTTGTTTTGCCATTTAATGCAATTAGATTCCCATTATCAGAAACACTTATCAAAATTTTATTATTTTGTATAGTATGAGCTCTTTTGATTTTTCCTTTGCAATGTTCTTTGTCTGGATACAAACACTTTTTAATTTTAGGAAGTGATTCCAATTTCTTATATAGATTAATTAATTCTACTTCATTATTCATAATTGCTCCATTGGCTTAATTTTTTCTTCAATATGATTTATTTCTTCTTTTTCAAGACTGTATTTTTCATATAATTGCATATCTATTTCAGAAACTGATTTCGACCAATCAATGCTTGAATTTTCACCAAAATCTTCTATTGGTACATAACTAAAAGTTTTAGAAGTAGCATCTTGACTACTTTTTAATAAACTATGTAAATATCTCAAGAATTTTGTTTGCAAGTATTTAGCTAAATTTTTAGATGTTTCCTGATTTAATGATAAATCTGCTCCAACAACTAAATATGATTCAGTACATATTGTATTTGGTTCACCAACAAAAGAATTCATATTATCATCATTTAATTCAGTACCAATATTATTTGCTCTAGGAATAAATACTTTCCAACTATCAACCCAATCACCATGACATAAAATTGATTTTAAATTAACAAATACTTTTTTCTTACCCTTAATATAGCAAATAACAGTATTTTCTTTTGTTTTTTCATTTGTTATTTTGTTACTTCTGGCAAAATTTCCATCAAGTCCAAACGGTTTTCTTGACGATACTATCTCACTAAAGGATTTAAAATCTTTTGTTACAATTTTATCTAAAATAGTCTTTGCTCTGCTATCTCTAATAAATATATCTTCATCATACAATTTCAAAGGTCTAATCATTTCATCTACTACTTTATTATTGGAATGGGTTATTACTTTAACAGAATTTTCTTTATTATTATAACTTTTGTCCCATAACCAATAGCAAATTCCACCACGATTATTAGTATTTGGAAAAATATCATCGGGTGTTAAGCAATCATGTAATTCCTTTATATGTATATCATTGACCATATCTTTTCTAAACTCATCTAATCCTTTCCCGCCAACATACCAACGAGAAGGTATAATTAGTGAAACAAATTTAGGATCTAATTTTTTAGAAAGATTTACAAAATAATTGTATATAGGTCTAGCACTCGCTCCTGCACCACCATCAGCTTCTTGATATGGAGGATTACCAACAACAATATCAAAGTGCATTCTTTCATCTCCTTTCATATTACTAAATAAATTATCATCTAATTCTATATCTGAAAACGTTTGTGTTTGCGTTATATAATTAACAATTTTTTCATAATCTATATTATCATCTGTTTTAACATTTAATAAATCATAAGAATCAAATTTTTCGGAAATATTGCTTATATTTAATCCTAATATTTCGTATATCTTTCTGGTAAATTCATAAGCAACACCTGAAGTTGGAATTGAATATAGATTATTTTTATATCTTTCATTGGAAACATTATTTTCTTTTAAAATATTAACTAATGATAACATAAATTCTGCTTCTTTGCTTGCAATATCTAAAATATTACCTTTATTATTAATAATATCAACAATCTTATCTTTTCCTATCATTTCTAGCATATCTCTACATACATTTTGTGGAGTTATAACTTCAGAGTCAGATAGTTTATCAAATTTATTAATAGCAATAGTAGCTCTTTCAATCTCAGATAGTGAATCATCATTTGATAAACTATTTATATTTTGAATCTTATAATCAAGCTGTCTTAAAATGAATATATCTATCTCTTTATTAATCAAAAACAAAACTTCTTTGCTCAATCCTAAATGATTTGCAATTCTTTTATTTTCTCCTTGGTTAATTACATTAATTATATCTTCTAATGACGATACGGAATCTTTTGTTAATATTGCAAAGAACAAAATTCTAGCATAATAAGTTCTAAATTGTTTTGTTAAATTACTTTTTATATCATTCTTCTCTTTTTGATTGCTTGACGTTCCTGTTTGACTTTCAATCTCGGTATCTTGTGGATAATCAAATAAAGTCTCGCTTAATTCTCCAAAGTCAAAAGAATCATTATCATCACTATCAGTATCTGTATTATTAACTCTAAATCCTTGTCTTGTTCCAAATTCTCCTTGTTTTGAAATAACTTCAAATATTTCTGGAACAGCAATAAGAGATAAATCCACTGGGATATCACCAGCTTCTTCAAAAACTCCCCTGTCTTTAGAATAGTTACTTATTGCATTCATAATATCAATGGCTTGTATTTTCTGAATCTTGTTTTTATTTAATACAATTATTGGAGATATATTTAACTCATTTCTAATTCTTTCTTCTAATTTACTATTTCCAGATTTATCAACATTTGCGTTATATATCATAGCTTTTGTTTCTTGCATTATAAACATTCTATTTGGATCAAAATCAACTAATAATGTTTGCGGCTTCTTATTATATTTAATTAAATCCCCATTACTAGATAAATAATCTTTGACATATTGATTCTGCAACCTGAAAATTGCTTGATCATATTCTTGTGGAGATGATGTATCCTTTAAATATATCATCGTGTCCCATTCTTCCACAGTACTACCAGTAAGCATTCTATTGACTGTTAATGTTAAGGTTTTCTTATTTTCCTTTTCATAATCTTTAATTTTATTTTTTATATCTTTAACATTTTTATATAAATTAGGCTTATCAACACCTGATATATTTATAATCTCATATTCATTTAAATTTTTAAATTTATCACTATTATTTTTTATTAATTCTTCTAAAGCATCACATGAAGCACGATAAGGTAATACCATTACGATATGGCGACACATTTTCCCTTCTTTAATTTTATCATAATCCAAAAAACCTAATACATTTACATCATCCTTAGTACCATCAATAACTTCTAATAAATCTAACACTTCACTTTCATAAATAAATTTTTTATGTTCACCATTTGAATTTTGTCTAATTGAATTCGTTCTAAGCAACTCGGAAAATGCATAAAAGTTTCCATTATTTTTCAATTTTTCTAGCCTTCTCCTTACAGATTCATTTGGATTAAAAGCAAATCTTATCATTTGTGGAAATCCAAAATATGGATTATCCCACTCTTCATAAGGTTTACCCGTTTCATCGTTTATTACACCATTTTCGATATCTTTAAAGTGTTCATTATCCCACTTCTCTTGCTCGCTTACAATGTCAGAAAATTGGCAAAATGCTATAATATCATCATGTGAAAATTCACTTCCCATTAGAATTCTATATGGTGTTCCAGATAAATGAATTCTTATTTTTGAATTCAAAGCCTTTACTTGATTATTAGCATCCTCAAAATCAACAAATCCATCTTCCCTAGTCTCATTAACATCTTTGAATCCAGCTCTAAGCACAGCACCATATTTGTCGGCTCTTACACCAAAATGAGTTTCATCAATTAATAATAAATCTATCTGATTATTGAATAATTCTTTATGTTTTTCTTTTATTTCAGTCCCCTGTAAATCCTGAAGAGTTAAAAATATTGCTAATCTTCTATTTTCTCTTCTTTTATTTTTAATTATATTTTCATCAAGTAAATCTTCACTTGTTAAAAAATCATATTCATTAAAATTTTCTGCACTTTCAACCGTTTTTTTCCATTCTTCTTTAACATCTGCTTTTGCCGACACGATGACAACTATATTTGCATCCATCTCTAATGCACAACACATTGATGTAAAACTCTTTCCAAAACGCATAATAGCGTACATTAACAAATTATTTCTACCTTTTTTATATGCCTCTACAAATTTATCAATAACAGTTTGTTGATTTGGTCTTGGTTTCCAATAGCCTGTTGAAACATATCTTTCGATTGTTCTTAATCTACTATTTGCATTGTAATATTGATACTTCATCAAGTTTTCTTCATAACTTTTTTGAATATCTTCTATCGCAGATTCCACATCTATAACAGAAGTTTCCTTAAAAAATTCATTTGAAACATATATATTAGAAAAGTCATTAGGATTTATTCGCTCTTTATTTAAATCATTTTCTAAATAATGATGAACTGCATAATCTCTAAAGAAAATATTTTCGTCAACCATCGCTTTCTTTTCATACTCTTTTTTTAATTCAGGATACACTTCTTTCCATTCATTAAGTCTTACTGATACAGGTCTATAAGTATCTCCTACTTTCAAATAATTAGGTATTGTATTTGTTGTAAAAGCATAAATATGTGGTTCTACTCTTCCAACAATTATTTTATCTAATAATTCTTTATTCTCCATCTATCTCACCTCACTTTTTGTTTACTAATGTATAAAATTTAACGGTTTTATTTTTTTCCCAATTCATTATTTTACAGTAAATGCCATTATGATCTTTATAATTGTTCGTTTTGCACCCAGTACATTCTGTTTTTGTTTCAATATCTCCGAACAATGTATATTCTTTAATTATTTCATTTTTACAACTTCTAGGTATTACGAATTTTAAACCATCCATTTGCCAAATATTCCAACTAATAATTTTGGCTATTTCCTTAATTAAATCAAGAGATGGTTTTTTATTAAATTTATCTTTGTAATAATCTATATAAGTATATAAAATATTTTCTCTTGCAAGTAAAATATTATCGCCTTGTAAATCATATCCATATATACTTTTTACAGCAACAATTGACCAATCTATCCATTCATTTTCTAAATCTACATTTTCAGATAACACTCTCAATTTTCTATCTAATAAACCAATTCTATCACTGATTTTAATACTTTTTCCCGTAACAGTATCATACCTACTTACGAGATAAGGAGCCTCTCCACAAGAAATTTCTAATCTTAAACTTTTTACATAATCTTGCCATGTTTTATCTTTTGTAAATTCAATTTTTGACTCGTTAGCTATCCATTTTTTTTGTTCTGATACATTAAATACATTTTTTTTACCAAACCACGCATCATCTACTAGATTGTTTTGTTCATTACATATCCATGATGGAGTAAAAACTTCTCCATTGTCCTTAATTCTTTTCAACTTCTCATTTGATGTTTTTCTTGAACGAGGTTTTATTACACCATCATATTTACCTGTAATTTTATCAATTGTTATTTCTTGAGAAAAGCTAAATCCATCTCCATATCCTTCATAATTATCAGAAGCCCATATAATATTTTTTTTTGTAGTATTATCAAAAAGCAAAGTAGATAAAATTTCATTGTTTGCCTGTAATAAATTCTCTTCTTTAATATCAACTAGTTCATTAAACATTACATGATCACCTCCTAATTATATAAAGTAATACTTAAAATTTCTTATATAAATATTATACAATAAATCTTTATTATTTACTATGATTCGACATAAATTGAATCCCTAATTTTATTGAGTTTTTTCTTTATCGACTTTATCTATTTGTTTTAATAATTATTTTAAATAATTTATTATGTTTTAAAAACCATATACGGAAATCCATATACCCGTAATAATCACCTGGATTAATTTTCGTATGGTTTTTCATAAATTATATAGTCACAATTAAATCTACCATTTTTATCTCTATTTTCAATAATTTTTAAATATCTATTTGCTTTCAATTCATTCAATATTTTTCGTATAGTATCTCTGCTTTCAATACAAATACTGGCTAACCCTAATGTTGAATAATTCCAACTATCTGGTAAAGATAACATTATTGACAATAATCCCTTTGCTTTTAAGCTTAATTTTCTATCTTTTAAATGATAATTACCCATAACTATATATCCTTCTTCTCTATTTGTTTTTATTTTCATATTCTCATATCCTTTCTTTTTCCATAATAAAAGAGCCTATCTTTAAAACAGACTCTCTGCAACTACTAAACTTTTTATAATTCTTTAGGACAATTAGGTTTATAATTAACATCATTAAATCCATAAATGACAAAATCTGTAAAAGTCACCATGAGTATCACCAGTTATATATAACATTTTTTCACCTCTCACCTTTAAAGTAATTTGATATATCTATTATACCATCATATCCAGTAAAATAAGAAGCTTATTAAAGTTATACACTATGCCTAGAATTAACCACATAATACGCGTCCTGTCCTCCAGCATTTATATGATTTGATATAAGTATAGCATTACTACTACCACCAAAAGCTTCATTAGCCCGTCTAAGTCTTTCCGTTCTACTTAAGTTTTCATCAGAATCTCTTGTTAAAACAGCAGGTATACCTAACTGTTGTAACCTTTCATACATATATAAAGATGCATCTAATGTAAAGTCTTTCTCTTGTAAACCACCACTAACAGCACCAGGATCAGCACCACCATGTGAAGGAAGCAGAAAGTCCCAAATATTAAATATTATTCTAAAATTCAAAGTTCCATTCTATTTCAATATCTCTTGATTTCGTTTCTTTATCATAAACTCCTATATAAACTTTATCAATAAATTCATCTACTATTACTTTATTTAACTTACTTATATGCTTATATTTCTTTAAAATATCTTTTGCTTGTTTCTTATTTTCAGTTATTTTCTTTAAAGATTCTATTTCTTCATCTATTATAGAAACTCTTCTATTCATTTCTTCTATTTCTTTAGTATAATCACTTGATAACATCTTAAACATATCTTCAGTTATTACAAGATTAGCCTTATCTTCATAAAGTTTTCTATAATATATTTTCTCTTCTTCTATTTTCTTATTAAGTAAAACCTTTTCTTGTTCTAGTATCTGAATTCCTTCATCATTTGTATTTTTAGATTCTCTGATGTTATATTCATTTTCTAGCTTTTCTTTATCATAATAGTTATCTAGTAAATCATTAATAGCATTTAATAAGACTTCTTCTAACTCATCTAACCTTATCGCTTTATTATTACAACAATTATGTAATCTTCTAACACCCTTACATTGTAAATATGCTCTTTTACCATCCTTTACATTATAAACATTTCTCATAAATACCTTTTTACAATTAAGACAATACACTTTTTTACTTAAGAAATGTATTTCTCCTGATTTAACAGGACATTCATGACTAGCAAGTCTTTTCTGGACCTTTTCCCAAGTATCTTTAGAAATAATAGCCTCATGAGCATTTTCAATTAGACACCAATCCTTTTTAGGTACAGTTTTAAACTTATGAACTTTATACCCTAAAGATGTTTTTTTACCTTGTACTAAATTGCCAATATAAACTTCATTCCTAAGAATTTTTGCAATTGTATCACTAGTCCAACGTACATTATCATAATCACAAGTCCCAGATACATACTTACTACCATTTTGCTTTTTATATAAAGCTGGTGTTAAGACGTTAGCATTATTTAAATATTCGCTTATCTTATAATATCCATAACCATTCTCATACATTTTAAAAATATCTTTTACAACTTTACTAGCAACAGGATCAATAACTAACTTATGTTTATCTTCACTACTTCTCATATAACCATAAGGAGCAAAGCTACCCATAAATAAGCCATCTTCTCTTTTATTCTTTAATGATTTCTTAATGTTCTGTGATAAGTCATCCAAATACCACTCATTTATTAGTCCATTAATTTGTCTTGATTTCTTATTAGATTCAATATTAGTATCAGCATTATCTACAATACTAACAAATCTAACATTCCATTCGATGAACTTATTATGTAAGTATTTTTCTATTATCTCCATGTCTCTTGAAAACCTAGATTGTGTTTTACATAAAACTAAATTAATTCTACCACTTTCACAATCTTTAATTAATCTTTCAAATTCAGGTCTATAAGTACCTGCCCCAGAGAAATCATCATCAGAATAAATATCTACAACATCCCAGCCTTGCTTAAGAGCATATTTAATACACATACTCTTTTGATTTACAATGCTATCACTATCATCATTCTTATTAGCTTTAAACCTATCTTCATCAGATAATCTACAATATACACCTACCTTTTCTATCATAGCCATTCCTCCAATTTCTTTAAAGAATGACTACAAACACTTTTAAATACAAACACATTATAACTCATTTTAAACTCTATTTAAACTAGAAGTATTATTGTTTTCTAAAATAAGTATAATATTTAACCATTTTTTATTAAATATATCTTTTAATTCTTCATTCGTTTTAGCATCACATTTAAACCTATATTTTATATTATATTTTACCTCCATTTATCTAACCCCCTTTTATTATTAGTTATAAAATATTCCTCCTCATTAAATCATCTCTCTTTCTATAAATCTTTTAATAGTTCATTCATTTCTTCTATTTCCTCTTTAGTTGCACTAAGACTATTACACATTTCTTTCTGTTCTAACCAAACAGGAATAATTTCTTTATTTTTATATTTATTATTATTTTTCTTATAATTATTATTTATTTTATGATAGCAATTACTTTCTATAGATACATCGTAAGTTTCTGCTACTCTATTAGAAGTTTTTGTTGGTATCTTTTCCTTATTTAGATATATTTTTCTTCTTCCATTATCAGTTCTAACAAATATATACTCCTCTAATTTCAATTTAGATAAAGCAAGAGTTACTGTTCTAACTGATATATTTAGGTTATCTGCAAAATACTTATTACTAGCAAAACAATAGTTATTTTTTAAGGCAAGTGACACGATAAGCCCCATAAGTAATTTTTCTGTACTTGATAAGTTCTTATCACTTAATACTATTCTTGGAGTTATGCTAAAAGTACAATCTAATTGCATAGTTTCCCTTTCTTAATATAGGGACTTTCTTTAACCATTATTATTTATTCTATATCTCTTATAGAAAAGGTACTAACATAAGCCTCTAATCTTACTGTACCTCTTAACTAACGTCTTTAGACCCTTTAGTTAAGTTTTACGGTGTACATACCGTTATCATACTCTTGATATACTAGATATTTTCCCTGTTCTAGTTTTTCAAGATTTTTTCTCAAACCCTTATTAGTAATTCTAACAGTCTGTTGTATCTCGCCTACATTTATATCTGTAAAGTATCTATTATACCCTTTAGAATAAATATAAGCATAAATGTACTTAGCTTCTTTTGGAATAGATTTATCCTTCCAAATCGCTTGTACTACTCTAAGCTGACTCTTAATCATTCATATGTTTCCTCCTTTCTTTGATGAGTTTTACATCAATTTACTAATACTATAACATTAAGTATTGAGTTTGTCAACAACATAATTACTTTTTTGTTGATTTTTACATCATTATATGTTATAATTTTCTTATCAAGAAAAAGAGGTGTAATTTAATGGCGAAGAAAAACACTACTGAACTAGGTAAATATATAAGTGAAGCTAGAGAAAAAGTTGGTATTTCTCAAAGAGAACTTGCTCGTAAATCTAATATGGACTGTGCTGAAGTATCACGTATTGAATCTGGGAAAAGAAAGAAACCTAACATCTTATATTTAAAAGGAATTTCTGAAACATTAGGATTAAGTTTAGTAAAATTAATGAAATTAGCTAGTTATAATGATGTAGAAATAAATTGGGGAAAAGATTTTAGTGATAGACGTTCTACTGCTGACTACCAAGCACAAATAAAATCTTATGAAAAGTTTTATTTTGATGTTTTAGATGATATAGAACAAAGACGTAAAAACGACTTTGCTTGTAAAGGAATAATAACTGATTTAATAGGAAAAATAGAAAATAAAGGAATTTCTAATGATGAAATATTAGAAAGCCTAAATGAAATATTAACAACAATAAAACCTAACTTAGAAAAATTTGATAAAGCAAAATATCCTAAATTTGATAGAGGTGTATTTCCTAAAATGGAAATTAATACCAATACTAAATTAAATACACTTGTAGGAAAATTTACAGATAAAGAAAAATAGCCTTTTTGCTTTTTAGCAATAAGGCTATTTTTATGCAACAATATTATATTGTAACGATTCACAATTTGTCGCTAATTGGGGTTTCAAAAGGAAACTATCTTTGCCCACATTCGTTATTGGCTCTGCCAATATCGTAGTGGGTTACTAACTTGTCTAAAAGTTAGTTTATAATAGAATCTAATAAAATATTGTAATTGTATGATGATATGGATTTACATTTTTCTTCTTCGTTCCCATCTGCCAAATAACATTATCTAATTCTACAGAATTAATTTTAATACCTTCATTTTCTAATTTTTCTCTAATTAATTCTAATACATAAAGCATATTAGCTCTAATTTCAATTTCCATATTACTATCATGCTTTAACTCTATCTCATTATCAATTATGTTAGATAATTCCTCATTATATTCTAAAATCCCATACGTCCTTAAAGTCCTTGGTATACCATAATCAGCACAACCTGTTAAATTATCAACATTTTTTAAATTATTATGTATTGTAGATGACATATAATATAAGTCATTAACAAGTAAAGTAGCACGTTTATTAAACTCTATTCTTTTACCTTTATAGATACTACTATCATCAAAATACTTAAATTCTGACACAATATACTTTAATAAATCAACATCTGATTTCTTATTAAACAATTCATCAAAAAAACTCTGGCCTTTATTATACATTGTTTTAACAGTATCTTTAAAAAGATCATATCTTAAATCAAATAAAGGTATTTTACTATCAGGCGAATAAAATATTTTTTCAAAATCATCTTTTGTTAATTTATTTAAAAATTCTATATCTAAAAAGTCTTTATTAGATTCTACTTCTCTTATAATTGAATAAAATAAAGCCTCAGACCCTTTTATAATATTACCTTTATATTCAATTTTAAATTTTGGCTTTTGCCAAAAACAAAAATTTAAACTTTCTATTATAAAAGCTAAAATAATTTTTTCCTTTTCGTTTAAATTTAAAGAAGTAAAATTATACCAATGTTGATAATTTGGCTTCCCTAAACTCTTTATAAAACTATCTAATTGAGTATAATTAATTTTTACATAATCACTATTCTCCACTACATATTTCAATTGTTCTCTTACATCATTCATAACTTATCTCCTTTTTATTTTTCTCAATATTTCATTTGTACAAAATTTTATGTCTTTACTATTATCAACTAATATAATGTTATCATATTTGAATGATAATTGTAAATAAACAGAATTTTCATATTCAAAAAAATCCTGATTAAACTGTTCATTTCTTTCTACCAACCTTTGCTCTATAATTTCTTTAGGAACAGTTAGAATAATTATTAAATCAGGTTTATAGTGAAAAGAAGCAATTTGATCTACACACTCATTTACAGTTTTACTTTCTTGATATGATAATCGAATATATGTTGAAAAATAACAACGATCAAAAATAGTACAACTTTTTTCTTTTAGTGCATCATAGTACGCTGCAATATGTCCTATCTCATATATTTTTCGTTGTAATTGAGGTTGTAACTCTCTTGCAAAAGGTATATATGGTCTAAACCACTCAGGTACTGATTTTGAAGCTTTAAAATTATAATATTTAACTAAATAATCTATCAATGTTGATTTTCCACTACAGTTAGTTCCTTCAATTGCTATAATTGACATATTTACCGCCTCTTTAAAACCAAAATTCTTTTCTGATTATTATTTCTTGATCCAACCACATCAGATGTTAAAAAATCTATATCCCATTTTTTATAATCTATAGACTCCTCTATCTCAGCCTGTGTAAAAAACTTTTGAGAAAAACTATATTCTTCTTGTTCATCATCAGACATTGTTTTTAAATATTTAGTTGTTTCAATACCAGTTTCATCATCATAATGTCTACTAATTTCTAATTTTACAGGAGAACTATCAAAAAGCAATTTATAAAATTCAGAATCTATTTTATCTCGCCATTCTTTGTTAAAAACATCTAAAATAACAAAAGCATTATCAGCAGACAATTCTGTCATTTTAGCAATTACTTTTCTCAAATATTCTTTATTTTCATAACAATTATATAAGCTATATAAATATTTAAATAATATACCTGGTCGATAATGAAAGAAATCATCTTTAGAAAAAATAAAATCCTTATCTACATTCAAAAAAGAATAGTCAGAAAAATCAACGCCATACACATTTTTATAATTTCTTTTAACTAATTCATTAGCTATTCTTCCATATCCACACATAACATCTAAAACAGGCTCTTTTTTTTCTATAAATACTTTTTCTAAAAAATCACATTCTGTTTGTGTATATCCAGGCATAACCTTTGATGTATAATTATGATACATACCTATATCATCAAAATTAGACAACTTTAATATTACTTCACTATTCATTTTAGTATTATCTAATTCAGGTTTAACCAATTCTTGAACATTAACTTCATATTTTAAAGACATATCAAAAATATTTTTATTATTATAAAATGACAAAAAACTTAACAACATTAGCAAATAATTTTTATATAAAATAGGGTTATATTTAAATCTATTTACTTTTAAATCATTAATAAATGAACCAAAAATAGTATTAACAGAATATTTTTCAATTCCTTCAAAATACAAATCGTTATTACCATATACACTAAATTTAGATATGATATTTTCTATATAACTATCATCTTCTATTTTACTATTCGAAAAAGCAACATATCCAAACAATTTAGCTAATGCGTCTAGCAAATATTGTCTATCATATTCATTTTTTTGCATTTCATTAATATAATCATCAAAAGAACATCTATAACTTTTATTATTTATAAAATTAAATGGATTCATTTTTCTATTAATTGGATTATCAACAGCAAAAATAATTGGATATTTTGTATTAGATGTAGTATTTTTTTCTTCAAAAACATTTTTACCATATTTATTGAATTCATCAAGTAATTGTCTTTTTAAATTTTCTGGAAAATATATATTGTTAGCATACAAGTTTAGATAATTACTATTATCGATTTTATTATTTTTAAAAAAGTTATTAATATTTTTTATCATCTTTTGACGCACTTCTTTAAAACCTATATTATCATAATTACTATTAAAACCTTTTAAAATAGCATCTGCTAATATACCAAAATAAATGTTATTATCTACAATAATATTAGAGAAATCTAAATGAATATAGTGATCTTCGCCATCACCACTAACAAATGATGGCGATAAAAAGTTTACAATTATTCTGCTATTATCAGAACCATATGCAAAAAACAAACCAGTATTTCTATTATGGGCAATTTTCTTTAAAGGGATTCTTGTTTCCAAATTTGCTATTCTTTTAATTAACTCTATATTTACTAAGTTAATAGTACTCTTGGTGCCACGATATTTACCACATAATCTTATAATATCTATTACTTTACTTTTTAATAAATGTAAATCAGAAACTAAATATTTCTTTTCAAAATCAAATGGAATTTTTTCTAATTCCTCTATTAAAGAATCTAATTGCTCAACATCTTTATATACTATCATAAAATCATAATCACCTTGTATAGTATCCGAATACTTTACAGAATCATAAGCAAATCCACCACCAGTAACCAAAGCATAATATTCGTTTTTATTTGCTAATAATTGATTTATTTCTTTACAAAACAGATTACCTTTTTCTTTATAATTCATATTTACTACCCCCTACAATTTAAAATACATTGAACCTACTTTTTTCTTAGTAAACACTTTAGTTCGTGCATACATATTCTCCATTGGTAAATAAATACCATTTGATTTTGTATTGATAATATATTCAGCAATTATATTATAAATTGTATATAACTTATCATTACGTTCTTTTGCTTTAGCATCATCCCAGCCCATTTTCATATAAAAATTATTATTATATTTTCTAAATGACTCATAATTATTACCATTAATAATACTAGAATCAACAAATCCTCTCTGATATTTACTATCAGGAAAATAACTTGATAAAAAATCAATATCTGCACATTCCAAATATTTAATGGCATATTCCTTAAATAGATTTTTATTAACCTCTAATTCCTTTTCCCAATTTGGATTTTTAAGTTCATCACAATTCTCTAAAAAAATATCTGCATATAAACAATGAATATTATGTAAAATATTCTCCTTATCTAGTAATTGTTTCATTTGAAAAAGTTTTTGTATTTTAATAGTAGTAGTTTTACCTAACCTATCTTTGTATCCATCATCATTATAACCAGGACAAAAAATAGCATAAAAGTTAATTGGAATCCCATCAATACTTTGTAATACATAATCAAAAAAGATTTCTAAATCATTTCTATCGTTATATCTTGTATCAAATATTTCTTTTAATTTTATTAACAAAGAATATAAATAATAAAACTTTTCTTCATTCATGTTAATTTTTTGTTTTACTAAACTAGAATAGCCATGTTTTTCCATAGCTGTTAATATAGATTTAATTTCCTTTTTAGAGTCATCACCAACATTGATTAAATATCTGTCATACAATTCTTTATGAGTTAAGATCTGCATTTAGCTCTCCCATTGAATAAACATTATGTTGATGAATTGATTCATTGTTTACTAATTCTACCCTTATATCTCCAACAGAATAATAATTATGAATAGCTATTATAGTATCTCTAATTAAGTCTTCTGAAAACTTAGGATTTTCATAAGCCTTTTCAGTAATGTATTGCTCATCTTCTCTTTTAACAGTACTATAAACAGGTGAACTAAATTGATGTTCCATAATATCAATAATTTTTTCAACATCTATACTTTCAATATTACCTGTTAACGAAACTTTTAAATTACATATTTGATTATGTGCACCATACTTAGAAATTGCTTTTGAACATGGGCAAAGCATTGTACCAACAGTTTCTACAATCAATTTATTACTAACACTTTTATCAATAATATCACTAATTATTGTAATTTTAGAAGATAAATAAGAATCCTTTTTAGATATAGGTGTTAATCTTTTGTTAATTAAATCGAATGATAATATTAAATTAGCACCTTTAGTTTCTGATCTTTCTGCAACTTCTTTAGTTATATCATTAATATCACCCAATGAAATATTTTTGTTTATTAATGAATCATTAATGACTTCAGAAATTCTACTCAAGTGAGCACCTTTTAAGTTCCTATCTAAAACTACTGTAGAAGTAATAGTTGCAATAGTAGGAAAAATATTGTTCTTATTTTTAAATATTATTGGCAATTTATAATCACAAATTCCTATATTATTAACCTCTATATTCCTTAAATCTTTATTTTTATGAATATCTACTAGCATTATTTAAAGCCTCCTTTACTTTCTCTAATAATTGTTCGTTTTCCAATACATTTAACCATTTTGTATCATTTTTAACAACATAATTTTCAGATAAGAATCCTTTTTCAAACAAATAAACATCTTTAATTAAATTATAAATAACACAAAATTTTATTATTTTACCAAGACTATTATATTCTAAATCAATAAGATGATTATTTTCAAAATAAACTTTAAAACAGTTTTCTATTTCTTCAATATTAAAATCATTGTTTTTCAAAAAAAACCACATAATTATTCTAACTAAATCTATTAGCCTATTTCCTATATAACTATTTCCAAAATCAATTATATAAACAGTATTATTATTTACTAGTACATTCTCTTTTTTTATGTCAGAATGCACTATACATTTTGGCATTTTATCAAAAGGTATATCTTTAACATCTTCCAAAATCGAATTAATTAAATGAATTTTTTGCTTTAAAAAATTTGATTTTTTACTTACAACATAATATTTACTCAATCTTTCAAAATTTTCTATTGTATTTATTGATTTTTCTTCCAAATCTTCATATGGAATATTATGAAGTTTTTTTAACTGTTTTAAAAGTTCAGTAATAAATTTAATATCAATTTCCAAAGGATTACTTCCCTCAATATAATCTAATAACATTACATTTTTATTATAAACACTAAAATGAGCTAACAGATTTGGCACGTTCAAATTATATTTTTTTAAAATTAGCAATGTATTTATCTCACAATCATTATTAAATTCTGTCATTCTTAAAATATACTTTTTATTATTTATAACTAATTTATATACATCATTAAGATTACCATTTTCAATTTTCTTTATGCTTTCCATTTTACTCTCCAAAAATACAATTTTTTAACTCCGGCATATCAGATTCAAATGTAACGAACTTAGTTGCTGTTTTCCCTTGTTCTTTACATAATTCATTATATTTATCATCCCAAGATAAACTATAAGCATCTTCTAATTTTAAACCCAACCTGTCTATCCACCAATTTAATGATATAGAGTCATCAGTTTTGCTTTCAATCTCAATAGCTGTAGCAAATGGATACTCATCCACAACTATTTCTACTTCTTTATTAGAAAAAACACTCCTATATCTTTCATAACTCTCTACAAGTCTCATACCAATAACTTCATTCAATATATACATTAAATTATTATACTCATTTGGATTTAAATTAATTTCAACTTCCCTTTCCTTATGAATTTTATTATCAATTTTATCTTTTTTTAAACGCTGTTTCCATGATACTTTTAACTTACTAAACGATTCACATTTTGACAATCTAATTCTAAATCTGCCGTCAACTTGCAATGAATAAAAAGACTTAGAAATTTCTGGATGATCAAATTGCTGAGTTACCTCATAAAATCTACCATCAAAAGAAAGCGAATCTATATCCTTTAAATAAGATATAATTTTTGTAGATTCATTTTTATTAAAATAAAATCTAACCTCCGTTTCAAACACATTATTGCCTCCTTTTCATTTAAAATATTAAAAAGAAGATTTTAGTAATTTTAAATTTGTTAATGATACTCCTCTTTTCGAGGCATATCTTACCATTTTTTTCCTTGAAAGTCAAAACTTTTTTTAAAACTTTTTTTAACAAATAGTTACCTAATAAAATCATCTAATCTTTTATCTAAAATAATAGATAATTTAACTAGCTTTTCTAAAGGTATCATCTTAGTACTATCATTCTCACTTTCAAATCTCTTATAATGATTATGATTATAATCTAAAAGTGCTGAAATATTCTCAGTAGAATATGGATTAATAGATGTATTTAAGTTTTGTTTCTTAAATTCATTATATTTTTCTAAACGAAACTTCTTAATATTTCTACAAATATTAACATACATTTCTTCTTTATTTACATTTTGTAATAAATCTTGTAACTCTTGAAAACTATGAATAGCCATTTTACCACCCTCTCATTTAATTATGACATTTTAGAGTTTTTAAAATAGCCACATATTCGCGCAATTAATGTATTGAAAAGTAAATAATTAATGATATAATTAAAGTGGCACAAAAAAAGAATATATAGCATATTCTTATCGTCTTGGAATACGATGATTAACAACTGGAGTTCTTTCTACAAATAATTGTTCTAAAGATACTCCAAGAGTATCAGCAATATGTCCAATATAATCTATTCTCGTATTACGTTTAGCATTTTCTATATTAGAAACATAAGTAGGAGTAGTCCCAAGTTCATCTGCAAAATCTTCTTGAGACCAATTCTTTTTAAGTCTAAAATAAACTATATTATTCGCTAATATTTTACGAGCTTGATTCTCATAATGTTTACTCTTAATAACCATCACATCTTTTCTTTATTAACTTACTAACATTGTAATAAGTTTATATTCTTTAAACCATACTAACTATGTAGTAAGTTATAATTACATATTAATAAAAAAGAAAAGAGAGAAATGACGAATAGTGCCAAGAAAGTAGGAAAAGAAAGGAAAGATATGCAAAAAAATAATGAGTTAAATAACTATATATCGACTATTACAAATAACTTTAATAATACCATCTTAAAAATTAAAGATATTGAATATCATTATTACTTAGATAAATTACTTACTACTAAATTTAACAATTTAAAAGAAAAAGATAAAGAGTTAATTTTGGAAGAACTAATTAACTACTATCTAACAGAAATAAAAAGTCTTAAATCTCAAATTTCTTTAAAAGAAATATCAAAACAAGTTAATGATATAATTGACTTTTTCAATTTTCATAAAGACGATTTAAAAGATAACATAGACTATTGTTCTATTATTGAAGAAGCAGAAAATATCGCAAGTAATCTATATTCAAAAGTAACTAATGTTAATGATAGAAATATAGAATTACCTATAAAAATTACATTTTTAAAATCCTACTGCATTAGTAGTAATATAAAAGATAATGATATTATAAGAGTACTCATATGGATAGTTCTAAAACTATCTGTTATATATCACTGTTTACCAAAACAGACAATTAATTGTAGTAGATAAAATTAATATACATCCTACTTTCTATAACTAGCATCTATAAAAGCATGCTAGTTTTATTATAAACTTAATTCATCATCGTTAGATATATCATAGTTGTCATTATAATTTATACCTACATAATCAAATAGTTCATCTTCTTTACTAGTATTATTAGCAATATCATAAACATCATCTTGATTAAAGTCATTATTATCATAATAGTCTTTTATTTCGCTTGTAACATTCTCTTTTGTAATTTCATTACCAATTTGTAATAACTTTCTAAAAAATGTCTTTATCGCCTTCAAAATAGCATTAATATAATCTCTTAACTTATTATTCTCTATTATAAGGTTACTATTTCTAGTTTTAAGAGACTTTATTTCTCTTTGATATTTTTTGTTTTCTTTATCTAAAGAATTATAACTATTTACATAACTATCAATATCATTAAATACTTGCTCTATTTTAGGCTGTAACTCTTTAACCTTTTTAGTTTCCATAATAACCATATTCATAGTATCAAAAGTATCTTTTTCAACAACAATATGTTTCTTATCAAAAGGAATAGTTTTAGTAGTTTTCATTTGTTCTTCTAACTTATTCATAGCCTTATCTAATCTTTCATTTCTAGTATTTAAGTTCTGTTCTAATTTTTTATTAATATTCTTATATTCTTTAATCTTAATGTGCTTTCTATCACTACCTTTAATACCACGTTCCAAATCATAACCTTTATCTATTAATCTTTTATGATATTTATCTTGTAATTCTGATAAATGAATATTATCTTTAATATATTGTTTCTTAGATATAGTATATCTCTCTGTTTTAGTTCTATTATCAAACTTTCTAACTAAAGGAACAACTACACAATGAATATGTGGTGTCTTTTCATCTAAATGAATTACACTATGTAAAACTTGTTCTTTTTTATAACCCAAATCTTCATAAACAAACTCCATACAAGTATTAGCCCACTCTTTTATATCATCTATTGTCATATTATCAAAAAATTCAGATGTAGCAGTAAATAATAATTCATCTGCAACTACATTTCTTGACTTATCTAACATCTGTTTAAAAGTTTTCTTTCTATCTTCACGTTCTGTTTTCATTCTCTCATCATGTTCTTTTTTATATTCTTTAGTTAAATTATAAAAACCCTTAACATACTTATCTGTCAAGGGTACTAATTCTATATTATTTTTACTTAAATTTTTATTTATATCAGGATTAGAATTATAAGCTTTCTTCTCCCTTTTATTATGAGAACCTATCTGTGCTAAATCATTCAATGTAAAAATAGGTTCACTTCTAAATATTGCATAATTTAAATTTATAAATATCCACCTCACTTTAATAATCATTAATTTCATACTTACATTTTTCACAACAAACATATTAAACTAAATTTTTACCATTCGGTATATCTTTCCACTCTTTTCTAATCAAAATCAACAAAAATTTGCATAAATTAACAAATGAATTGGCATTCACAATAATATGTTTTTTAAACCTAGTATAGTCTTTAGTAATGCCAATTGATAAGCCATTATTACCAACTAATTGTGAAGAAGAAATCAAAGCACTATCAGAAAAATGAACAAACCTACAATAAAAATTATACATTTCTTTTATTTTATTCCCATATTTTTCATCAATTTTGCTTATCAAATAAAAATCTGTCATTTTTTGCTTTCCTATTTTATAAGAACTTAATTTTCTATTTTTATGTATAATATTTTCGCCCAAATCATCTATATTATAACCAGCATCAACTAGCATATGCATTGCATACACAAAAATGCAATTATCTAATTGAAGTCTAATCAAAGAATTTAAAACCATTATATTATTACTTGGCAATAGTCTTTTATAAGCCTCTATTAAAGCCAAACTTCTATTCAAAATGCTAGTTATTAAAATATTTTTATAATTAAATGTATCTGTAATCTTATACTCATTATAAAGATAATATTTATATGCATTAAATATATTATCAAATTCTTTAACAATTTCTTTCTTTGTTTTATATTTATTTTCATCTTTCACAATACTTCTCACCTAAAAGCTATTATATCACTAAAAAAGACACTTTTCTCACTAAAGTATCTCTTTTACTTGTATTTATCAGTATTCATAGTCATTTCCCTATTTTTGGGATACTCCCATTCCTCCATGACCGGCATCTACAACAACACCTGTCACTATTCGCTCATTCATAATATTCACCTCTACATTAAAATATGTAAAAAGCCCTTTTTTGCTACTATTATAATTCTATAAACTCATCATTATAAGCTTTCATTATCATATCTTTAGCCAGTATATCAATACTATATAAGTCACAAATATTTACTTTTCTAATTTCATAATAATTATCACTAGAACATCTTTCTAATTCTTCTCCTCCAAGAATAGGAATACCATTAAGTATTTTACATTTAAAAAAATGAGCAATAGAAGTATCATCCTCATCAAATCCTAAATAACCAATAATATCAACATCTATCGATAGTTCTTCCTTCAACTCTCGTATTAATGTTTCTTCTAAAGTTTCCCCTTTTTCTAATCCTCCACCAGGTATAACATAATATTCTTTAAAAGTTCCATCATCATTAACTCTTCTTCTAAATATAGCATATACTTTATCACCATCAATAATAATACCTCTAACACTAACTCTTTTTTCCATCAATTAACCTCCATATATCAAACATAATCATTTATCTTTAGGAGCAAAAGTTAAAACATTACCAAATATTTCTAATTCACTAGAATCACTATTATAAATAAGCACACTATCATCAATAAAAGTCTATTATGAACTACTACCTGCTTTTAATATCATCTAAAATATCTTCATAATTATTATCATTTAAAACATCACTCATAATTCTCAAATAACTTTCATACCTATTAATATTAATTAATCCACTAGTAACATCTTGTTTAACAATGCAAGAATCATATGGTTCATTATAATGTAAACAGTCACGATACTTACATTTCTCTTTAAAATTATTAAATTCAGGAAAATAATCTTGAATTTCTATTGGACTAAATGACGAAACATCAAGACTTCTTATACCTGGAGTATCTATAATAGATGAGTTTCCCTCCCATATATAATATTTAGAAGATGTAGTAGTATGACGACCACGTTTACTTTTACCACTAATATGACCAGTTTTAATTTCATCATCATTCATAATTGCATTAGTAAGTGATGATTTCCCAACACCACTATTACCAACCATTATAGCTTGCTTACCAAATAAATATTTTTTTAAATCATCAATACCAATATTTTGATATGTTGAAGTATAAATAACAGGAATATTAAGTTCTCTATAAGTATTTAGAATTTTTTCTTCTTTATTAGTTTTAAAATCACATTTATTTAAACAAATTAAAGCTTTAATATTACTATTTTGTAAAATCATTAAATACCTATCTATAAATTTTGGATGAAGAGGTGGTTCCTTAGCTGCAACAACAATTACTGCTATATCAACATTAGCAGCTATATTTTTTATTAAACCGACATCATCAAGTCTTGTACTATCCTTTTTAACTCGAGACAATAAAGATGTTCTTTCTAACATATTAATTATAAAATAAGTATTACCATTTTTATTTAATACAACCTTATCACCAGGAAAAATGACTTGATTACATACCATATTTATATCATTTCTAAGCTTTGCTAAAACTACTTCTTCATCATATAAAACATATGCATCTTTATATCTAACCTCAATTACTATTCCATATTTATCACTACTTTTAATAACAAAATCATCTGTTTTATTATTTTTCTTTCCTAATGTTTTTCCCTTTGCTCTTTTCTTTTTATCCATACTCTTTTTAGTTTTAAAACTTTCATAAGAATTATAATGTGCCATTAATAACAACTCCTATCTTGTATTATTTTAATATATTAATATTACCCATTTTTTATTATATAGTATATTTTTATTAAAGAAAACATATCATAATTATGAATATCTTGACAAGCTAAATTTTATCTTGTATCATATTTATCAACTTAGTCCTTTACTTATAGTCTGGGACTTATAGAGGTTTTAACTGTTGCACCAGTAAGCAATAGTTTTTTATTTAGAAATTTTAAAAAAAGATACTTTATCAAAATGTATCTTTCTATCTATAACCATACCTATTATTATAACTAACTTCCATATTTTCTTCTTTTTTAGATATAGCATATAACATTAAACATCTATAAAAATCAGGACTCTTTTTATAATCATGTTTCTTAATAAAATTAATTAACTCTTTATTATCACCAGTCATAATACAATGAATACCAGTACCATAAGATATACCATCAATAGTAATTATTCTATTATAATAATATATTGGTCTTTTCTTATCTATTACAACAGAACCACTCATAGCAATATCTATAATCTTATATCTCTTTTTAGTAAAAACATCCTCATATATTACATAAGCATCTTCTCTATCAACACCGACTATTTTAAATAGACTTACATAAGAATTATTCATAGCATTTAACATCTTAACTTTATCTTCATTTCTAAGTTTATTCTTCTCCAAATATATCTCAGTTACTGAAGGTATACCTTCAATATTTTTATATATAAATAGTTCGTCTAATATTGTTCTATCATCAGGATCATCATAATCGAAATTAAAAAATCTCTTATCTTTTAATTTATCAAAATTAACTTTACTAGTCATATCTTTAAGATATTTATTTATATCATATTTACCATCTAAAATATAGTTTTCCATACTATCAATAACTTCACTCTGTAATTTTCTAAATTTATTATACTTTTTAATATGAGCCTTTCTATTTAATTGATACTGTCTTGCATTAAAGAAAAGTCTAGCTCTATCTTCTTCACTAAAATTAGCAAGTATTCTTTCTAAAACATCATCCATAATTTTTTACCTCTTTTTTAACAAATTATACTATAAAAATAAATTTATCTATACTAGATTATAAAATATATCTTCCTAATCATCAAGATTAGATGTAACATATATAGTAGGATACTTAACTCCAAAGCTTCTATGAGAAACTAATTCTTTTTTAATTTTCTCTTCTAATCTTGTAACTTGTCTAAGTGTAAGATTAGCATCCATCTCTACCATTAATTGAATCTTATAATATTTACCATAACGTATTAAATAAAATTTAACTTTCTCTACTCCTTTTATATCTAATAAAAACTCTTCTATTTTCTTATAAAGTTCTAAATTATCTTCAACCTTACCTATTAAATTCATAGAATTATCTTTTAAAATATTAAAAGCTGTTTTAAATACAACAAATCCCATTACAAGTGCAACTACTACATCAACATATCTAAATATAACAATATCATCTGAAAATTGTAATAAAATAGTCGCCACAATAACTCCTATAGAAGAATATAAATCCATCTTTGATTCTTGATAAGATGTAATTAGTAACTGACTATTTATCTTTTTCCCAACTGAATAAAGAAAAAACAAAGTTATTATCTTAAGTATTAAAGCTATAAATAAGATTAATAATACTAGAAGTGATGGAATATGCCATTTACTAATAAAGCCATTAACTACTATAAAAATAGATAATAGTAATAATATAACTCCTATTACTAAATTTATAATATACTCCATCTTACCAAAACCAAAAGGATGACTTTTAGTAGGACGTTTTTTAGATACTTTTATTCCAATAAAAGAAACAATATCAGTAATAAAATCACTCAATGTCTGCATTCCATCTGATATTAAAGATGCAAAATTAAAATAAACTCCTCCACTTATCTTAATAATAGATATAAATAAATTTATAATCATACTAAATCCAAATACTTTAAATTCCCTTTTCATACAAACCTCTATTATTTATTACCAACAACTCTATTACATTCATCTAAATCAAAATCGTTAATATCAACCTTCTCCCACATCTCATTTTCACCATTAAATATTCTATTTAAATAATATGGTCCACCACAATCATCAACAAGTCCATAACCTTTACCAGATAAAACTGAAAAACAAGATTCACTATAACCATCAACAATTTTACTTAAAGAAACATTAATAATCCAGTTATCTCCAAAATCATAAATAACTTTAAATTTCGCTTTATCTTTTAAAACTACTGAATTAAGTTCCATATCACCTAACTCCTCATCTAACATTTCCTTACCTACTTTTAAACCATAACAATGAAATAAATCCCCTCTCATAGACAAAACAACTTTCATACAAAAGTCATCAATAGAAATATCATTATTAACAGCAATCTTTCTTTTAATCTCTCTTGCAAACCCTTCTAAAGATATATTAAATATATAAGTCTTAGGCTTTATCCTTTCTTTTTTTTCATCCATATAACTAAATACTCTATTATTACATTCATCTAAATCAAACTTTTTATTAATAAATTCTAAAAAGCTTTTAGAAAAACGCTCCAAGAATTTTTTTCTATCTTTAAGACTATAATTAAAATATCCAACAAGTTTATACCTATAACCTTCAAGGATCCCATAACCTTTACCATCTATTACTTTAAAAATATCACTATTATCTTCTTCTACAATATCAATAACATCAATATTAATATAATAAGTTGAATCTAAATCATAAAATAAAACAAATTTACTTTCTTTAGTTATATCTAAATCCTTTAAACTTATAACATCATCCTCTTTAGTTTTATAATATTCATAATCATCATCATCTAAAAAATAACTATAAGTTTTATAACCATTCAAAGAAACTATAATATATTCACAAAAATCATCTAATTTTATTGATGAACTAACTTCTATCTTTCTATTAATAACTTTTTCTAAATTATCAACATAAACATTAAATACTATTCTCATAACATAACCTACCTATAATTAATATTATATCTAACCCTATTATTCTTCTCATTCTTAGAAATCTCATATAACACTAGACATCTATAAAAATCTGTACCATTCTCATAATCATGTTCTTTAAGAAATTTCTTAAATTCTTTATTCTTATAATTAATATTACAATGAATGCCAGTACCAAAAGATATACCATCAACAGTAATAACTCTATTATAAAGATAAATAGGACTATTTTTATCTACTTCAGAAAAAGTACTCATAGATATATCTATTACTTTAAATCTCTTTTTAGTAAATACATCTTCATAAGTAACATAAGCATTATCAAAATCTATATCAACTACTTTAAATAATCCTACATAAGACTCATTCATTGCCTTTAATAATTTAACTTTATCTTCATTTTTAAATTTGTTTTTTTCTAAGTATATCTCTGTAACAGAAGGTACTTCTTTTAAATTTTTATAGGCAAAAAGTTCAATCATTATAGAAACATCATCAGGATTATCAGAAGAAAGATCAAAAGCCTTTAATTTCTCAATCTTACTAGTATCCCTATCTTTATTTATTTCTCTAATATATTTTCCAAAATCATATTTACCATCAAGAATATAAGAAGCCATACTCTCTAAAATATCAGCATGAATCTTCCTATATTTATTATATTTCTTAATATAAGATTTTCTATTTAACATATGTTTCCTCATATTAAGCATTATATTCCTCATATCATCTGCAAATAATTGTTCTTTATTCATAACTATACCTCTTTCTTAACCTTATTTATTTCTACCGGTTTATAATCAATCATCTCAACTGATACACATTTATGTTTACTAGGATCAAAAGAACTATCTAACTTGCCATTATGAATATGTCCATGTACATTAATATAACCATTAGATATCCCTCTATCCTCTAAAGGTCTATAAGATAATATAATTTTATATTCATCTAACTTAGTCTTTGTTGGTAAAACTTCTAACCCTACTTTATTATAAAAGTTAATTGACTTACCATCATGATTCCCTCTAATTAAATAAATCTTACCATTAAGTCTTTTAAGAAAAGATTCTATATTATCACCTAACAAAAAATCTCCTAAATGATAAACAATATCTTCACTATCTACTACCCTATTCCAATTATTAATAATAGTATTATTCATATCATCTATATCACTAAAAGGTCTATTACAATATTTGATAATATTACTATGATTAAAATGTGTATCTGCAATTAAAAATATTTTACTCATATCTCACCTAGATTAAATATACTAAACAATATATTATCAATATTAAAATTAACCTTATCTAAATCAAAATCATCTTTACTTAACTCATCTATCTTCCCTTTACCCTTTACAACATAACATCTTTTTAGTCCATAATTATCTAAAGCCTTACTAACTCTTACATTAAAGATAAATTTATCTTCATAAATGATTTTAAATTTTTGATTCTCTTTTAATTTCAAATAATTCATATCTTTATTAATATCTTCATCTTCTAAATAATTTCTCCTTATCTTAACTTTATAATCATCATTAAGTTTTCCATTCACTGACAATATAACTGCATCACACAAAGTATGAATACTAATATCACTGTCTATAGATATTTGTCTTTTAAACTCTTTATCCATATCTTCTAAATCTATATTTAATATATAATGTTTAGGTTTAATACTATCTCTTTCTAATAAATAATTATCTATCTTATTATTAATCTTATCTTTATCAAAAGCATTAATATCATAAGGTATAGGCTTACGAGAATTAATTAACATTCTAAGAACAAATGAAACTTCTCCTTCTATTAATCCTAAACCTTTACCAGAAACAACATAAAAATCTTTATCAAACTTCTTATTATCAAATGCTCTTACAACTTTAATACGAATATCATAGTCACATCTAAAATCATAATTTAGTAATAGTTCATCACCTACATAAAGAAATAAATGTCCAAAAGTCATATCATCACTCATCATCTCTTCAACATCAGGATCAAAAACCTCACAACCAGGTCCTAAATATGCATATGAATCATTAACAACTAATTGATATAAATGTTTACATTCTCCATTCATAGATAAAATAATATTCTCACAAAACATCTGTAAATTTATATTACTATTAACATTAATTTCTCTAATAATTTCCTTTTCAAATCCTTCTAAATATGCAATTAATTTAAAACTCATCTTAATACTCCCTATAATCCATTAACATTTCTTCTAAATACTCTTTTAAATCATTGTCAGTTTCTTTATCTATATACTCTTCTAATTTTTCACATGCTAAGTCATAATCTTTCTCTTCATATAACTCTATAAGCATCTGATAAACATCAAACTTAACACTATAATCACAAGTTTTTAATTTTTCTTTAAAATACTCTATTCCTTCATCTATCTTTCCCTTAGCATTAAATAAGAAATCTTTAACATTTAAGAAAAGTGTTTCGTTAGAATCATTTAAATCAAAACTATCATAAAAGAAATCAACCAATTCTTCTAAAAACACTAAATATTCTTTCTCTTTTGGTATATGTTTATTAATCATTTCCATAAGTAATTTACTATATCTTTCAAAAAATTGATATAAACTATAATGAATAGATACTTTTTCATCATAATCATTTATAGTTTTAAACGAATTATTTTTAACAACTACTTTTATCTTATCAAAAGCTTCTTTTAAATAGTCTATATTAATTCTATTTTCCTTTAAATAATCTCTATTAATAAACATAGGTATTGCCTTATGTTTTAACACATTATATAAAAGTTTATCTATCTCAATATATTCTTCTTTATAAAAATCATATAAATCATATTCATCACTACTAGTTTTCTTTTTAGGATATTCATCTAAACTCTTAGTAATATAAGATTGATATGGTAAAAAATTACTTTCTTTATTAATACAACATTTTTTATATTTCTTACCACTTCCACATGGACAAGGATCATTTCTGCCTACTTTAGAAGGATCTTTCATATTATTCGCTTTAGTCTCTTCTTCTATAAAAGATTCAAACATTTTTGAAACTTTATCTTCATCAAAAACATCTTCTCTATTATCAAAACATGCCCACCAACTCATTGACTTAATTGTATCATCAATAGGCTTAATTCTAACTAATTTATAATCATAATTAAATATATAATCAACAAAACTATCATAATCACCTATCATCATAGTATTTATAACTCCATAATAATACATTTTCTTAACTTCATTCATTAAAGAAAATAAATGAAGGCTTGCAATAACTTCCATAATATCTGTATAAATATCATCCATATCATCTTCATCATCTATATAATCATAAAGATCAAGAAGTTTTAATAAATATTTTTCTACTACATCTTTTGTTATTAATCCATTTTCACAGAAATAGACATATGTCTTTAAAAAATAACCTCTTATATTTTCATCTATATTTTTATTTTCAATAACTTTATTTATAGAATCAAAATCTCCATCAAATACACTAACTATAATAGAAGATAAATTATCATAAGCCCAGTCACCTAACAAATTATAAAAATCATACCCTTCTTTACTAAAAATATCTATTATTACTTTAAATAGTCGCTTATCTTTAAATTCTGCTAACAAAAAGACAGCATATACAACACTAAAAGGACATTCTTTATTTTTATCCATATTAGAAACAAAGTCTTTTAAATGACTTAACAAAACATCACTAACTTCATCTTTATTCTTTTTAGCATATTCCACTGCTTCTTTTTGAAACATCTTATCATTTTTATTAAATTCTTTAATAATATCCATACAACAATTCTCCTTTACTACTAAAAATAAGATAACATATTATAGTTATCTTATCAATTAAAAATTAAGCTTTCATTAAAAATGTTAAATAGCCTCTATATGCTTCATAAATATCTACTTTACTAGTAACTTCATAAGGTGCATGCATATTTAAAACTCCAACCCCAGCATCAATTACTTTTACATCATAATTAGCAAGGATATAGGCAATAGTACCACCACCACCGGCATCTACTTTACCAAGCTCTGATATTTGATAACTAACATTATCACTATCTAAGATATTTCTAAGTTCTGCAATAAATTCAGCATCAGCATCATTACTACCACTCTTACCACGAGCACCTGTATATTTACAGAAAACTAAACCACGAGCTAAATATGATGAATTACGCTTATCCATAACACTAGCATAAAGAGGGTCATATGCTGCGTTAACATCACTGCTTAACATTTTAGAGTTAGAAAAAACTCTTCTAACAGCAACAAAACTATCTTCACCTAATAAATGACAAACCTCTGCTATAGTATTTTCATAGAAACGAGATCCCATACCAGTAGAACCAACACTACCTATCTCTTCTTTATCAACTAGAATACAACATAAAGTCTTATCAGTAACTTCTGCCTCTAAAAATGCCATTAATGATGAATATGCACAACTTCTATCATCTTGACCATAAGATAAAACCATACTCTTATCAAATCCCATATCACGAGCAGAACCTGCTGGAACAACTTCTATTTCACTAGATAAAAAGTCATCTTCAGAAATATCATATTTCTCTTTTAATAAAGAAAGTACATTAGCTTTAACCCCTTCTTTATCTTCACCTTTTAAAGGCATATTACCAATCAAAACATCTAAAGCTTCACCCTCAATTAATTTAGAAGCCTCTTTTTTCATCTGTTCACCCGCTAAATGAGGAAGTAAATCAGTTATACAAAATACAGGATCTTCATCACTTTCTCCAATATTAACATCTATCTTAGTACCATCCTTCTTAACAATAACACCGTGTAAAGCTAAAGGAATAGTAGTCCATTGATACTTCTTAATACCCCCATAATAATGAGTATCAAAATAAGCAAAATCTGTATCTTCATATAAAGGATTAGCTTTTAAATCAAGTCTAGGAGAATCAATATGTGCTCCTAATATATTCATACCCTTAGTAATAGAATCTTTTCCAATTATAAATAAAACTACAGCTTTCCCTCTATTATCAGCATAAATCTTATCTCCTGGCTTTAATGGTCTTTCTTCTTTAATATAATCCACAATATTGTGGAAACCTTTCTCTTCTGCACGTCTAATAATTTCTTTATTACATTCTCTTTCTGTCTTTGAAACAGTTAAAAACTTCTTATAATCTTCACCCATCTCAAACACTTTAGAAACTTCTACAGCATCATACTTCTTCCAAATATTCTCTTTCAACATAATCATCCTTTCCTATTTTAGTATAACACAAATCAAACAATTATATTTATAAATGATAATATTTCATATCTTCATTATATTCTTTTTCTACCATCTTAGCAAAAGATGTTCCCATATTAATAGGATAAGTAGAAAGTAACCCATCATAAACAATTACCCCATCATACGGAAATAAAGAAGTAGTAACAATACATGGTATATCATGGCAAGGAATAACTTCATCTATATTAGAATTTAACCCCTTAATCATATAAACACGATCACTAGAAAGAACTGCCGTATAATCTTCTTCATATTTAGCAATAGTAAACATTTCTCTAATACCTTGTTTAAATTTACTTACTTTCTCTAAGTCTTCACTATCAAAATTATGAGGATTATCTTTCAAATAAGCATCTATAATCTTTTCTTTATCTTTAAATAGATACTCTATAATTGGCATTAATTGATTAGGATCCAAAGATTCTTGCTTATAAATTTTCTTAAGACTAGTATCAATATGATATTTATTATTAACATACTCTAACAATGAAAAATATAAGTTGTAAAAACCTTTAGCTTTCATCTCACCTAAACAAGCATCCTTTTGACCTGTATATTCCATTTCTCTTTTAAATTCATATTCTTCTTGTTCTTTAAGTTTCTCTTTATATTCTCTAGGACACATTCCATTTAAAGACCCTGAAGGCATCTCATCCATCGCTTGATCCATTAATTTAAAGAAATCACCTAAAGGATAATTTTTCAAAGCAGGAACATTCCTAATAGAATCCTTTAAAGACTCTCTATCTTTATTTAATAATGCAAATATTCTAATTGGTTTTAATACTGTAAAACCGAAGAAAGGTAAGTCCATTAATTCTTTATAAAATTTTTTAACTATTTTATTATCAAAGTTAAAATCATCATAAAATATATTTATATACTCCCCTAAATCAAAAGTTTGTGTACCACCAATAGCATATTCTTTTCTCGCTTCATCAAGCTCTTCCTCATAATGAAAATAACCAATATATAAACCAATAGGAACTTTTTTATCATAAACTTCCATATATTTATCATATATCATTACATAATAGTTAAATAATTTATTATTAAATACATGATCAAATACTACTCTATCATCTAATTTTAATAAAGATGATGTTATATTTATTAAAGGATAAATCAAAAAGTTTCCCATTACTTTATAAAAGCCAATTAAAAATTCATTAAGTTCTGTTTTCTTCTTAACTTCACTCATTTTTACTTTAGATAACGCAAGTAAAATAGGCTCTTTTAATTCATCATAAAAATCATACTCATATTTTTCATTATAACCAACTAACATTTTTTTAATTAAACTGGCTTTCTCAAATTTAAACCTTTCATCATCATAATTAATCTCTTCTCTATTAGCCATTCTTTTTAAAAACTTAATCTCTCTATAAGTACACATATCAATAATATTATTATAGTCACTATAAAACTCTATAATCTTTTCAAGCATTTTCTTCCTAGTTATCTTATCATATTCTTTAAATTTAGGATAAATTCGACTATATAAGTCAAATACAAATTCCTTTTTATATGGATTATCAACAATTTTCATAACATATCACCTCTTTTTTACTCATATCACTATTTATATAAAATATCTATATCAACAAAACCATTGATACCATCAATAACCCCATCTTGACATAACTGCCACATCATATAATCTTTATCATAATCAGTTTCATCTGTATAATGAGCAAGCCATACTTTATTAGTATTATATTTCCAAATAGCATTTAAATAGTTCTTACTACCATAAAGCATAGTATCATAACCAGCATCTTCTAAAGTAGAAAAGTAAGACTCAGCCACTTCATTTAACTGATATAAACTAAGATTCATACTATTAAATAATGTAAATGACTCAAAGTCAAAGGCAATAGGTAAAGTAATATCATAGTCTTTTATCTGTTTAATTACCCATTCTGCCTGTTTCCTAGCCTCCTTCTTGCTATCTGCATAGGAATAAAAGTATATACCAACATCCAAATCATTCTCTATCGCATCACTAATATTTCTTTTAAAGTAAGGATCAAGAACATATTCTCCCCCTACACCATTTTGATGCCCTACACGAATAATAACAAACTCAGCCCCTGCTTCTTTTACTTTAGCAAAATCTATCGCTCCTTGCCATTTAGAAACATCAATACCAATTAAGGTATCATCAGTTTTATGACTATTAACTATCTCCTTAAAATCAGTATAAGTAACTTCACTATTACTACCACCACCAGTTACCTCTCTTGGTTCATAAACATATAAAGTAAAGTCAACACTTTCTTTATTACCACTACTATCTTCTGCTTCATAAACTAAAGAATAGTTCCCTGCTGTATTTAAATCATAATCACCTGTTATTTTACAACTAGGATTACTATCATAATTATCGGCACAGAGTATCTCATCCTCTAAATTAACATCATCACCAACTCTAACACTATAACTATTAGATAACCATATCAAAGGCTCTTCTAAATCTTTAACTTTAACTTCAAAAGTACCTTTTCTTTTTCTATTATCACTATTTAAATAAATAAACTCCACTTCTACTTTACCTAACTCATTAGTTTCAATTTTATTATTATCTACTACTTTACCATCTATATCTTTAATAAAATCTTTAACTTTTACATTACTATATACATTAACAGTTAAATCATCTTTTAAAGTAAAGCCACTATTATCAACAACAATTCTCACATTAAAATAAAATATTAAAGAAATAATTAAGATAACAACAATAACAATAGAAGATATTATAATAACTTTCTTCTTATCCAAAAAAATCACCTCAAATTATACTAATTATTCATACTCATTAACTTTTTCTTATCTTTATTATATCATCTTTTTCTAACTCTCCAATAAGTAAAGATGAATTTACATTATGTTCCATAGTATTACTAATAACTTCACTCTCACTATAATTAGCATAACAATACTTACAAAAATGTTTACAAGAGTTATAATACCCAATATCAACCATTTCTACACAATTACATAATCCACCTTTTCTAACCTTACTCTTTTTAAACCTATCTTTACCAGTTAATCTTTTAGCAAGTTCTACTCCTAAACAATCCCCTTTAATAAAACCATACTCTACTAAATTTATCTTTTCAAAACAAGTTTGTACTGTCATATTATATTTACTTGTAATAGAACTAAAAGATGTTCCTATTACTTTGAAGTCATCACTAGTAAAAGGTTTAACTCTTAAAACATTCATATTCTTCCTTACATTTTTATAATCATCTATAAAAGATACTATAATATGTTTAACATATCCATTAAGTAAACTACAAAGTCTATCAAATGCTTTAATATGATAATCTAAATTATATTTATCACTTAAAAATATAGGATCATATCTAACATAAATATTATCACTACCAATAATATTAGATATTTCTATAACACTTTCAATTATTTTATCTTTATTAAATACATTAGGTTCAATATCTCCTTTATAAGGAGTAATTGTAACATTAAATAATATAAGCTTATTTATCTCTTTTAAGTAAGGAACAATAGGTCTTGGATTCTTAGTACAAAAGTAAATTAAATCTACATCATTAAAGTATATTCTACTAACCTGCTTCTTATAAAAAGGATTTCTAACATCAACATATCCTTCTTTTAATCTATTCATAAACCAAGGAGTATAGAAAGCTACTATATCACATCTACCACTTACAAAAAGAATCATAAATATCACTACCTTAACACATCTAATATTACGAAAATTCGTAACTAATTTATTACTTTTTATCTTGCTATACAGAAATTAATTTGATACTATATCTATAAGGAACATTTTAATATGAGTGTCGTCTCCTTCCAACTTATGAAAGGAGGCTTGATAAAAGTGAAAATCAAAACTTTTATATTAAGACTTTTAAAGTCTCTTGCTTTTATTATTTTAAGCCTTGCCATATTGGTAATAGCCATTAAAATATAAAAACGACACTCAACAAATATGTTTGAGTGTCAAAACCAATCTTTGGAGGCGACATTCACTCGACAAATTGAATTGTTCCTCTTTTTTATTGTATGAAAATTTTTCTTACATATACATCATATCATAATTATTACATTTATGCAAATATTTATTATAATCTTTTTACTAACTCATATCTACTTTTATCAAACATTTGCCAAGGAAGAAACCTTCTTCCTTCAGTATGGCCACTAATTGCAAATTCCCTAAATGAAGCTGACAATAATTCTTCTTCCATACTAAGAAGTTTTTTAATTAAGTTTTTAATAACATCAAGCCATATAAAATTAGGAATTTCTGTATATTCCACAGGAATATATTTAGATACATCTTTAACTGGCAAATTTAAACTTTCTAAAAAAGAAATTCTTTTCTCTCTACTAATTTTATAATCTTCTTTAGAAATTAAATAAGTTCTATAATCTCTAAAATTTTCTATATTACATTTATATAAATCAAACCAAGGAATAAAAAATATCTCATGAACATCTAAACCTTTAGAAACCTCTCTTCCATCAAAGCCCTTACCCACCGTTTCAATATAAACGCCATTACTAATACTAACAGCAACTGATATACCAGCATATCTTTCATACCTTTCACTAGGATGATGACATAAATCAAATAATACTAAAACACCATCAGAATCAAGTTTCTTAACTTCTTCAAATGTACTAATAATATCAGTATCAATACCCCTTCTTTCCACACTTTCCATAAAAGGTTTACTAATTAAGGTATCATTTCTTTCTCCAACTAAATTTTTACATAAATCATAGTTTTCTAAATAATCTTCAATAGACTCTATTATTGTTAAATTCCTAATTGGACTAAGAGAAGGAAAATACCTCATTAAATTTATCATATCTCTTGCCCTATGATACTGCATCATTTTAGGAATATCATCTTTATTATTAATATTAAGCATAAAATCACCCGTAGTTATATTATACACGCCAGTTACATATAGTCAAAAGAAAAGTGCACTATCTAAAGTACACTTTAAAACTCTACATATCTATTAGTATTATAAATAGTACCATCTACTTCTACATAAATAGAGTACTTTCCACTAAGGCCATCTTCATTAATATATTTAGTAACACTAATACCTTCTTTAGTTTCTTCTTCTGTAAATATATCAACACATAAAGCAGTATAAGGTCTTTTACTTATAGAAACATTATAAATATTCTTAATACCATTTTTATAAAGGATAACATTAACGTCAGTTCCTCTTTTAAACTTACCAGTAAATACTAATCTATCAACTTCTTTAGTAATACTAATATTATGTTCTTCTTCTATATCTTTAAAATCTTTACTATTCAAGATAAAGCCTAACTCACTATTAGTAACTTCAGTCTCACCTAAACTACCAACTCTTTCTGCTTTACTTAACTTAAAACTATCATTTTCAAGATATAAACTCATCTTTTCAACTCGATAATTATTAGTAGGTAAAACTATTTCAAAGATAACTTCGCCATCTTTATATTCTACAGTATCACTGACAAGACGGTCTGCCCCACTAATTCCAGCCGGTTGATTAGAATTCTTTCCGTCTACATAAACAATACCACCAGAATGAATTATATAATGGTCACTATCTATATAATCAACATCAGATATATATGGAGAATAAAACTCACTACCACGTTCTTTACCATATTCAAATACCTGTTCAATAGTCATTTTATCTGTATCTATCTTATACATAACCCCACGAGAATAACTGTCTTCTGCAGAAACATATTCATCTTCCTTTTTAGATTTATTATTACCATTATCAAAGATAAATACATAACCTTCTGGAGTAATCATCGCTGCGTGTTGACTCCATTGCCACTCAAAGTCATCTCCCATAGGTGTAAAGAAATACTTCTGATATTCTTCACTCCAGTTAGTAGAGTCTCCAATTATCCAGTTTAACTCACCACTATCATAATCTATATTAATAACAGCATCTTGATGTCTACCAGATAAAGTTATAGAATTAGTTTCTTCATCATACCAAACAGAATTATTATGAAACCAATCATACTCTGTCCAGTTTTCACTCTTTCCATCTTCCATATTTAAAACATCTTTTAAATCAAAAGTCTTAACAACTTCACCAGTATCTCTATCAAGTTCTACAATATAGTCTTCTACAGTACCATCTCCACTAGTAAAGTTATCACTAGCGACTAATAAATTACCATTAGGCATCTCATAATAATCGTGATGATAACCACCAGGTAAACTATACTCTTTATATATTTTACCTAACATATCCATCTCATATAAACCAGTCATATAATAAGGACTATTAACTAATCTTTCAGTACTTAACATCAAATGTCCATTATCAAGTCTATTAACCTCCCAAATAGAATTAATAGTTAAATACCATCTTACATCGCCATTTACATCATAGGCACAAGTATAACCATCACTAGATGGTGTAAAGAAATATAAATCATTACTTAACTCATCTTTATTAGCATCAACAGAAGTAGGTAAAATAAAATCATCTGGTAATGCTTCAGTAGTAATAGTAAATTCTTTTTTTACATCACCATATTCTACAACTACAGTATTATCTCTGTCAGGATAAAGACCATATATAGGTAAATAATGTTCAGTTCCTTCATCAAAAGTATATTCATAAGTACTAAGTTCATCATCACCTTCTATAGTAACTTTAGGACTAACTGCCTCTTCAGTCTTAAAGATAATTAAAGCAGTTAAAGGTGAAATCTCATAAGGATTAACAATTACATCAGCATAATCAATATCTTTTAATTCTGTAGGAAAGTCATCCTCTAATTTACTCTCTTTTTCTATTAAACTACTAACAACTTTCACTTCTTTACTATTAGTACTTAAATTATTAAAAACAAGTAAGCAACCAACAACAAGTATTAAAATAATAACTACAACTATTATAACAATTTTCTTTTTCTTCATAGTATCTCCTCCACTCACCTTAATTTTACTTTATAAAACTATAGTAAGTAAATAAAACACTAGTTGAAAAAACTCAACTATTAGTTGAGTCAAAACAATCATCATCAAAACTTAAAGGAACTTCATAAGTAATAGTCTTATTATCAAGACTAGTAGCATTAATCTCTAAAACTAACTGATTATTTTTAAATATTTTACAACTACTAGCATAATCATCTACTGTAAAATCAATACTATTAAGTAATCCAGAAAGAGTATCTACATCACTATTTTCACTTTCACAACTACTAATCTTTGTCTTAGCATCACCATTAACATCATAAAGATTACAACTTAAACTTTTATATTCAGTATCATCATCACTATTATTATAATTAATACTAGATATATAAATAGAAGACTTATCAGGAGAAAAAGCTAAAACACCACTAACATCAAAATCATTAGAATCAGTCTCTAATACTTTAAACTCATAAGTTTCTTTATGTACGACAAAAAATACAAAAATACAAACCACACAAATACTTAAAATTGTTATAGGAATAAATATTTTCTTATTTAATTTTTTCTTGTTCTTAACACTTCCATCTAACAATTCATCTATATTAACATTAAATAACTCACTAATAGTTTTAAGGATAGCAATATCAGGAATACTCTTACCATTTTCCCATTTACTAACTGCTTGATAAGTAACCCCTAACTTTTTAGCAAGTTCATCCTGGGTTAAGTTATTATCTTTCCTAAGTTTCTTTATAAATTTACCAATTTTCTCTTGATCCATTAGTATCACTTTCTTCCTCTAAACAACATTATATTAATATTATAGCACATACAAAGTTATTCTTTCATAGAAAAAATAGTTGATTAACAACTATCTTACTTAACTTCTAACTCTATAGGACAGTGATCACTTCCAAACACATCACTGTCTATTTTCATATCCTTTACACTATCTATAAATCTATTTGACACTAGAAAATAGTCAATTCTCCAACCAATATTCTTCTCTCTAGCTTTCCCCATATAACTCCACCAAGTATAAGCATCTGCTTTATCTTTATATAGATAACGATAAACATCAGTAAAACCTCCATCTAATAGTCTTGTAAAAGCATCACGTTCTTCGATAGTAAAACCAGCATTACCAACATTACCTTTAGGATTAGCAAGATCTATTTCTTTATGAGCAACATTAAAATCTCCACAAACAATAACAGGTTTCTTCTTATCAAGACTCTGTAAATATTTAAGAAAATCCTTTTCCCAAATCATACGATAATCAAGTCTTGACAAGTCTCTCTTGACATTAGGAACATATACACAAACTAAGAAAAAGTTACCATATTCTAAAGTTATAACTCTACCCTCGTGATCGTGCATATCAACATCTATTCCATATGCCACATCAAGAGGTTTAACCTTAGAATAAACTGCTACTCCAGAATAACCTTTCTTATCGGCAGTATTTAAATAAAAGTTATACTCATCTGGTCTAAAGGGTATCTCACTCTCTATCGCTTTTACTTCTTGTAGACAATAAATATCAGCATTACTTTCTTTAAAGAAATCTTCAAACCCTTTCTTTAAACAAGCTCTAAAACCTGCCACATTAAAAGATACTATTTCCATACCTCACCTACTTACTATTCATTGCCTGTAAAGCAGTTATAGCAACAACACCTACTATATCATTAGCATTACATCCACGTGACAAATCATTAACAGGTTTAGCAAGTCCTTGTGTAACAGGGCCATAAGCTTTCGCTTTAGCAAGTCTTTCTGTAATCTTATAACCAATGTTCCCAGCATCTAAATCTGGAAAGATTAAAACATTAGCTTTACCTGCTACACTACTATTAGGTGCTTTACTCTTAGCAACAAGAGGAACAACGGCAGCATCAAATTGTAACTCTCCATCTAAATTAATATCAGGATATTCTTTTCTAGCAAGTTCAACCGCTTTAACAACTTTATCAACATCACTACATTTAGAAGATCCAAAAGTAGAGTGAGAAAGGAAAGCTACATTAGGTTCTTCTTCTACTAATAATCTAAATGTATTAGCACTCATCATTCCAATCTCAACTAACTCTTCACTACTAGGATTCTGTATCATTCCACAATCAGAATAAACAAATACTCCATTAGAACCATATTCACAATTAGGAACAACCATTAAAAAGAAAGCAGAAGCAACTTTTGTATCTTTACTAGTCTTAATTATTTGTAAAGCAGGTCTTAAAGTATCAGCAGTACTGTGACACGCTCCAGAAACTACACCATCAGCATATCCATCTTTAACCAACATATTAGCGAAATAAACATAATCATTTAAAATAGTATCTCTAGCTTGCTCTAAACTAATACCTTTATGTTTTCTAAGTTCATAATAATCATTAATTAACTTTTCACTATCACTAAAAGTCAAAGGATCAATAATAGTAACCCCATTAATATCAATATTATTATCTTTAGCAAGACTTCCTATCTCACTTTCCTTACCTATTAAAATGATATTAGCGAAAGCTTCTTTTTTTATAGTAGAAGCAGCTTCTAACACCCTAACATCATTAGATTCAGGTAAAACGATTTTCTTAAAATCATCTTTAACTCTCTCTTTTATTTTATCAATAAATTCCATCAAATCATCTCCATTAACATTTTATCAAAGCAAAAGATTTAAGTCTATATTAAATATAATTTATTACAAAAGAAAAATAGGGCTCCATCGAAAGACAGTGCCCTTGCAAAAATGATTTAACATTTTTTTCTCGCTGAACATAAAACAAAATAAATTGTTTCTCCTTGTCGTTACCTTCAAGGATTCCTACTTCATAGATAGAGTATTCCCTATTCTCCATAGGCTTAAATTCCGATAGTCGCTACCGTACATTATGTTTTATATAAAGCTATAATCACAAGTTTCATCTAATTTCATAAAATTAGTTAATAACTTGTAATAATAGTGTACTAGATAAGATATATATACGTCAACAAAAAAATTAATTCTCTTTATTTATTTTATGTTCAATACGTTTTACTAACTGTACACTAGCTTCCACATCATCAACACTACGATTAGTAAATTCTGCTATTTCCCTAATGTCAGCCTTAGATGAAAGATTATACCTACTTGCATAAATAACCTTACTAATAGTTATCAAAGCTTCATTCATATCACCTTCTAAAGAAATTGCATCTCTTATACTATCACCAACAATTTCAATTATCTTCTTAGGTTCTTCTGCTAATTTAACATTATCTTCAACTTCACTAACTACACCAAATGGATACATTTTTTTAACCATCTCTACAAGCTTTAAAGAAACTGGCATTTTTAATTTTGTCATTAAAGAAAAAGAATAATCACAGTCCAAAGTCACATTAAACCCTGCTAATATAGACATCATAGTTTGGACTTTAACATTAATATCTTTACTACTAAAATCAGGATTTTCTTTATAGAATAACTTATATATTTCTATTAATGCTTTATCATCATCATTTAAAGTAATTGCTTTAACCTCAGTTAATAATGTATCAATATACTGCATAATATTGTCTATTTCTTTAGTAACAGTTGAACGTTTATTAGGAAAAACAATTGTCATATCACTGTGACTATAATTTAAACTTATCCCATCTTTAGTATTATACTCAACTGTGACTTCTTTAGTATTATATCCATCAAACTTTTTATAAACCTTTTTAAATAAAAATAAAGGTTGACTCTTATCATATTGAACAAATTCTGAACCATTTTTATCACAAAAATAAACATCAAGTGATACTTCCATATAATCTCTAAATATCGTCCTTAAAATTGTTACATTTTCTAACATATCATCGTGCTTATGATTATCTACAAAATCTCTCAACATACGTCTTACTTCATTTTCATTACTATCTTCTCTTAAAGGCACACCTTTATATTTAATTTCTATACTTCCATCATCAAAATTAAGTGTATCACAAAATCTTACTGTTTCCATAGTTCCTCCTCTATTTGACTACATATTATATATCACAAACGCTCTTTTTGCAATTTAATTTTAATAAAAAATAGGGCTCTATTTACAGTGAGCCTATATTTTCTCTCTTTTTCTATTTCTATAATAAATAACAGTTCCTACAAACAACACTAAACCAATACAAGATATAACTAATCCCTCTTTAAATAAAGGAGAAGTATAAACTATTTTAATATTATGACTACCTTTACTAATATCAAAACCAATAAAACTTTTATTAACAACTTCATAAGGAGTCTTTTCACCATCTACATAAACTTCAAAACCTTTATCATAAGGAATAGATAGTTTAAAGTAACCATCTTCTTTTACATCAATACTACCTTCTATAACATCACCTTTAGTCTTATCTCTATCAATAACAAAAAGAGATATTTCATCATTAATAGATGCTAAATCATTATAATCATATAAAGCCATATTAAAGTCAGTTAATCTAAACTTACCTTCACTAAAAGTAATTTCTAAAGTATCTCCACTCAAAGAATATTCAAACATATAATTATTATTATGATACTTCCATCTTCTACAACTAAGCTTATTACTCACTCCATTAATAGTAATATAAGAATCATCTTCACTACACTTATTATTATAAAGCATCTTAAATCTTAAAAGTACAATATCACTATCACTAACATTATTTAACTTAACAACTAACTTATTATCTTTAGAAGCTTTAATAAAATATTTACCATTAACCTCTTCTATACTTAAATTCTTACTTTCTAAAACATTATAATCTGGAACATAATCTTTAACTTTCTTAACATAACTATCACTATAATCCCCATCAACAATAGCATAATTCAAATACGCATCTAACTTCTCAAAATAATTAAGACTCTTATACTCATCTAAACTCATTATCTTACTAGTACTGTATCCAATAGGTAGAACATCTTCATTTCTATAAATACCATCAGAAATCTTTTCATATCCCATTATTCCATTACTACTATTAAGTAAATACTTATTACCCATATAAAAATTATAGAAAATATTATTATTACCTGTAAGCATTCCATAACTCCTATAAATAAACTCATTATTAATTAAATTATTATAGAAATCTTTATAATAAGAATTAGATAAAGAAGAATAAATACTACCAGTATAGTAATCTACATCATAAATATAATTAGACTTATCTAATTTAACACTTTGATCACTCATTCTATAAAAACTATTATCATTATCTAATACTTGTTTTACTTTAGAACTAGTCTCTTCATAATCTAAAGTATCATAAAACTCTTTAGTTACAAAGATATCAGAAAAATTAGTAGGAATAGCAATAATTAATGAAATAATACCAAGATAAACATAAAGTACATATTTTTTCTCTAGCTTAAAACTAATAAGAATAACAATAACCAAAAGAACCATATCAACAACAAATAATAAACATAAACTCTCTTCCTTATAAAGGAAAACAAGAAGATTAATAATTGCAACTATTAAAGAGATAATAATAATAATCTTTAACTTATTTTTATTATTAAAAACATTCTTAAGGAAATAACTAATTAAGAGAATAGCAAGAGGTAACATTGGTATAAAAGCTTTACCATTTAGATACATTCCCCCATTAAATATATAGTCAAAGACAGGAAAAACTAACAAAATACTAAAGATTATACTAATTACTTTAACTTCCCTTTTTTTAGTAATAATTCCATATATTAAAGCAATTATAAAGATAGCACTTAATCCAAGAGAATAAGCAGAATATAAAGTATTAGAAATATCAAAGTTAGGAATAAGTAATCCTAGTAATGAAATATCCTTATTAGTAGCAGTCCTACCATCAAGTAAAGAATAAAGCGTTGGAAGTAATAAAACACAACTCATAAGAACTGGAATAAACATTACAAAAAGATATTTAAATCCTTCTTTAAAGAAATCTTTAACTGTAATTTTCTCATTTTTCTTATCTTCTATATATCTAAAAATACCATAAAGTAAGATACAAACTAATCCTACAACACTAAAGTAATAACTAGTTAAAATCATTAGGAAAATAGATATAACTAATAAAGATATTTTCTTCTTATCAAAATACTTATCAACACCTATTAAAGCCATAAGTAGAAAAGGCATATAATCTACAAACATAATATGGCGATGTAAATGGAAAATAAAACATCCTGCCGTTAAAAATAGTAAAGTACTAACAAAACATATCTTTGAATCAAATCTTCTTCTCAAGAAATAATACATCAAAATAATACTTACTATTAAACATACAATCATACTAAACTGTATATAAGTCATCATAGATACAAAAGGTAATAAATAAGAAATTAAAATAATAGGATTAAAAAGTCCATAATAAGAGATATTATAGATATTTTGTCCTCCACCAAGATTAAAAGCAAAGTTAGGAAAAAAGTCTCCTGTATCATAGAATAATTTTCTTAAATAATCAGGAAACATAATATGCTGACTAAGCCAGTCCTTCTTAGACCCAAAAAAATTAGTAAAATTAACAAGAATTAAAACGATAACTAAACTAATAATAATTAAAGTTAAAACACTAATAATGTCATTTTTATGTTTACTTAACTTTTTCATAAGTCCCCCTAACTAATTGTAATACTACTATTAACAGGTACTACTTGTATCATCGTATTACCATCACTAACAACTAACTCATTACCACCATAATAATAATGAGTCTTACCACTTCTAGAATCTTTACTCCAAGTAATAGGTATAGCATAACCATTAGTAATGTAATATCCTTCCCCATTACCTACAGTATCTAAATCTTGTCTACCATAACTATCTAATGTATAGTTATTTACTTTCATAATAATTATATTTTTATAATGATATTGTACCCCACTACTTTTATCAGTATGCGGATTATTATTCATATAACGTAAATAATATCTATTAGTAGAATCATAAGTATAACTCCTAACCTGGCTATAAGAATATGTCATACTAATGGTATTAGCAGTTAACAAATCACTTGTAGCATCAAAATTAACATCATCAGGAGTATAATTCAAAAGACTATAATTATCACTAGTAGTACTATAACCTTTACTTCCTGCAACATTATATAAATCTTCTATACTAGTAAAAACATTATGAGGTGCTGCTATATTATAATTACGATAATAGCCATTATCATAAAGTCCATTTATATTATTAACACCTAAAGCCCTAATATCATTTTCAGCATATGTACTCCATCCATAATGAGCATATATAGCATCACTTTCAAGTGCATAATCTAAAAAGTAATGCCTACTACTACGAACTGGACCAATTACACTAGTATTAACATCTTTAAAGATAGCCATAATTCTAGTTAAGCCACCTTCTACTATTATTTCATAAGTTAAATAAGCATCTTGTAATCCTACATGAGCATTATTACCCACATTATTATCAATCATAATAGCGATAGGTCGTTTATTACTATTAACATCATAAACAGTTAAATCTTTTTTTTCTACAGTACTAGCCTCATCTATTTTTACCTTATCTTTTTTCTTAGATTCACTATCATTCATAGATAATAAAAAATAGAAAAGAAGAACAAATATTAAAAGTACTGCTACACTAATAACACTAATTATAATTATTTTCTTTTTATTACTTTTAGGCTTAATTCTAGTTTCTCCTAAAGACTTTAGCTTTCTCACGACTACCACCCACCTAAATTTTATCATACAATAGAGAATAATTAAACGTTTCCCATAAAGTTTTAAATACTTGACAAAAAATAAACAATTTATAAAGCAAAAAATATAATACATTATAAGCATAATTAAAAAGTAGTATTATCTGCCAAAAAAAGGACTATCATATAGACAGTCCTTTATTACTACATTTTAACTTATTACTATATCTCTATCACTAGGCATTACTTGTACAAAAGTATTGCCATCACTAATTTCAACCTCATCACCATTACTATAAGAATAATAAGTCTTACCACTTCTTGAATCTTTCTCCCAAGTAATAGGCATCATATAACCATTAGTAATATAATAACCAACTCCTGTTCCTACTGTATCTAAATCTTGTCTACCATAATCATCAAGAGTACTATTATCTACTTTCATAATAATTATATTTTTATAATGATATTGTTCTCCACTATCTCTATCAGTATGAGGAATACCATTCATATAACGAAGATAATAACCATTATCACTATCATAAGTATAACTTCTAACTTCACTATTTGAATAAGGAATATCAATACTAGTTAAACTTCTACCTTCTAAACTACAATTCTCCCCATCACAGTTTAATGAATTATCAGTTTTCTCCAAATCTACCTTTTTACTAACATAATTTAAATTTTCATAATCACTAGATGTAGTATCATAACCTAACTCTTCTGCTTTTAAATATAAATTATCAATACTAGTAAAAACATTATGAGGAGCAGCAATACTACTATCACGATAAAAGGCATCATCATAAAGTCCATTAATATTATCAACAGAAAGAGCCTTTATATCATTCTCTGCATAAGTACTCCATCCATAATGAGCATATATTGCATCATTCTCAAGAGCATAATCTAAAAAGTAATGTCTACTACTTCTAACTGGCCCAATTACACTAGTATCAACATCTTTATAAAGAGCCATCATTCTAGTTAATCCGCCTTCAACTATTATCTCATAAGTTAAATAAGCATCTTGTAACCCTACTTGTTCATCATTATCAACATTATTATCAATCATAATAGCAATAGGACGTTTATTACTATTAACATCATAAACATTTAACTTTTCCTTTTTTTCTACCAAAGGCACATCATTACCAAGATAAACAAAATAATAGTAAGCTCCTCCTATCAAAGCCAATAATAAAATTATAAAAATAATAAATGCTATTCTTCTTTTTCTTTTCTTCTTCACAAGCACCACCTCTACTTTAATTTTATCACAAATTTATACTACTTAATAGAACAAATTATTATAAAAAACATAAAGTATACTAGGTGATTATATGTCTCAATTAATTCAATATACAAGTAAAGAATTAGATTTACTAGCAAGATTAATGCGAGCAGAAGCAGTTGGTGAAGGAGATTATGGTATGCTTATGGTAGGCAATGTTGGTGTAAATAGAGTCCTTGCTAACTGTTATACATTTAGAAATATAAATACAATTACCAAAATGGTATTTCAAAATCCAGGAGGTTTCGCTGGTATAAACAGTCCCCAATTCACTTCAGGTTCCACTATCAAAGAAAGAGAACTAGCAGAAAGAACCCTAAAAGGTGAATACTACTATCCTGCAACTAATGCATTATGGTTCTATGCACCAGGAAGAAATAATAATTGTATTAGTACCTGGTATGATCAAGCCCTAGCAGGAAGATTTAAAAATCATTGTTTCTATGCTCCTGATCCAAATGTATGCCCTCCACTGCATTAAACGCAATCAAAAATATATTGTCAAATCATAGTAAACTATGCTATAATAAATGTGTTCTTAAAAGAACCCATAGGGGCGTGGTATAATGGTAGCATAGGAGTCTCCAAAACTTTTGATGGGAGTTCGATTCTCTCCGCCCCTGCCATTAAGAAACTTAAGACTCTTTGCATAAGAGTCTTTTTTTATATTATCATATAAGAAGGTGATACAAATGAGTGAAACTGATAAAAAAAGTTTAGAAAATGCCAAGAAATTATTTTCAAGTGGAGACATTAACAATATTGAAATAGGTACTGTTAAAGGATTACAACAAATTCATAAATATCTATTTGAAGGTTTATATGACTTTGCAGGTATCATCAGAAAAGAAAACATTTCTAAAGGAAATTTTAGATTTGCTAACACTCTATATTTAGAAGATATATTAAAAAAAATAGAAACAATGAAAGAATCTACATTAGATGAAATAATTGATAAATATGTAGAAATGAATATCGCTCATCCTTTCTTAGAAGGAAATGGTAGAAGCACAAGAATTTGGTTAGATTTAATATTAAAGAAAAATCTAAATAAAATTGTTAATTGGGAAAACATTGATAAAAGATTATATTTACAAGCAATGGAACGAAGCCCAATTAATACTTTAGAAATTAAAACTTTAATCGAAAATAATCTAACAGATGATTTAAGCTTAACTACAATTTTTAAAGGTATAGAAACTTCATATTATTATGAAACAGATGAATATTATTAATATTCAAATTAAGCAAGGGGAGAAATTTTATTATAATAGGAGAAGTAGTAAGGGTTACTAGAATAGCAAATGATTTCACTACTAAAGACTTATCTGAAAAATCACAAGTATCAAAATCATACATTAATGAAATAGAAAAAGGTAAGAAAAATCCCTCTGATAATATACTAAATAAGCTAAGTGAAGGATTTAATTTAGATATTGAAGATTTACTTATCTTAAATAAATATCACGATTCTCTTATTGGTAAAAAAGAAAAATTAGAAATATATAGAATGCTTCTTTTAAAAACATTAGAAACTTATGAAGAAATAGAAGTAAAAAAAAGCAAATAAAAACATCTTTACATAATTGATGTTTTTTATTTTGCAAGCTCTAACTTACTTTTTTAATGTATATGTAAATGTTTTATCTTCTGAGGTTTCAGGAACAAAACGATGTCTTAATGGTCCGAATGTTAAACGAGAAAATACATTACCACTAGCACCTACATCAATCATCATCAGAAGCTCTGTTATCTTATCATTATTCTTTTTAGCATTGTCTAATATTAATAAACTATCACAGTCAAAAAAATTATTAAGATCAAAAATCTCCTGCATTTCTGAAAGTGATAATTCCATTACTTTACTAGATAATACCTCTATATTGTTATTTTCATAAGAATAAAATCTTTTTATAACATTACAAGAACTATCATCGCGGACTAAAAAATCATCATTTATACATTTTTCAGGCATATTAGGAATATTAAGCTTATTATCAGGGTTAGTAATAGAAAAAGTAGTATGTCTTACTGAGAAAAAATTTACATCAGTAATACCTATTTTAACAATATCACTTAACAAAGGTCCATCTGATAAACGATATTCAATCTTATAATAATACTCATCACCTTTTAAATAGCAAAACCTCTTGTTTTGGGAAATAATCTCTGGATTAAGCCTTTCTATTTCTTGTAAATATGATACCAAAGGTTCAAAAGATAATAATTCCTGTCGATTTTGTAATAAAGATATTAAATTCATATATTTTTCCTTCCTCACTTTCTTTGTTTTATATATATATATATATATCAGTTTTCAATGAAAAAATTATATCATAAGCTAAACACTTTTTCAAATTAGCATAACAATAATATAATTGATGTTATACAAAAATTTAACATCAAATAATGTCAACTGCCTTGCATTTCTCCATCTAAAAAACTACAATTAAGGTGGAGGTAGAATATGGAAGCAAAAGATATTAAGAAAGTCGCTTGCGTTGGTGCAGGTGTAATTGGTTATAGTTGGGCTTTATATTATTCTCTAAAAAAACTATCAGTAAATGTTTATGATAAAACTGATGAAGCTTTAAATCTTGCCAAAGAAAGAATTCACGAAAGTCTACTTAACTTAAAGAAAAATAATGTTGTAACAGAAGAAGAAATTAACGAAATTGAAAGTAGAATTAATTACACTACTTCAATGGAAGAAGCAGTTAAAGATGTAGAATTTATTACTGAATCTGGTCCTGAAAGTTATGATATTAAAAGGAAAATGGTTGAAGAAATGGAAAAATATACTAAAGAAGACACAATCATCTCATCATCTACATCAGGACTACTAATTACAGAAATAGCAAAAGATGCTAAACACAAAGAAAGATTCATAGGAGCACATCCTTATAATCCACCACATTTAATACCATTAGTAGAACTTACTAAAGGAGATTATACAACTGATGAAGTCATAAACACTGCTAAAGACTTCTATCAATTAATTGGTAAAGAACCTGTAGTATTACAAAAAGAAGCTTTAGGATTTATCTGTAATCGTATTCAAATGGCTGTTTATAGAGAAGTATGTAGCCTAGTAATGAATGGTGTATGTACTATAGAAGATGCTGATAAAGCCGTTACTTATGGGCCAGGATTAAGATGGGCTATTATGGGACCTAGTCTAGTTTTTGAATTAGGTGGTGGTAAAGGTCATATAGATGGACTTATGAAACATCTAAACCCATCTATTAGTTTATGGTTACACGATATGGCAGATTTTAAAGACTTTCCTGAAGATTTTCCAGAAATAGCAAGAAAAGGTGTAGAAGAAGCCTTAAAAAATAGACCTAAAGAAATAGGTAATGATGATGAGTCACTTGCCGAATATCGCGATAAAATGCTAATAGAAATATTAAAATTACATGACAAACTATAAAAAGTACAGATACTGTACTTTTTTACATAAAATCTTTTAATATTTCCTTTAAATAATTATTATTAATCCAAAAACAATGTTTTGTATAACAACTAGCACCTGTTAATTTATCTTTTACTGGTAATGGATAAACATCCTTTGAATTTCTACCGTGAGGTCTTACATGACAGACTTCATTATCACTAAGTCCAACAAAATTAGTTTTTCTTTTTCCGTTAGTTATTGATTTAACTATATTACCACTTTTAATAGTATTATAAGTTGCTTTCCACATTTCCATAACACTAGTTTCTATATCAAGCTCTGGCATATTCCAAAGCTTTATTCCTTTAAAAATATATTCATTATTAACTTTTTTAAATACGAAGAACATATATTTAGTTGTTTCTAATTCTTCTCTTAAATCACAGGTTTTCCAATCTTGGTTGACTATATCCGTATATTTAAATGCTGGGAAAGAAATTGATTCTTTTATCCTTCCATTTTCTTCAATTCTAATTGTTTTAGGGATAATGTTAGCTTTTTGAAATTCTTCAGTTTCTGCTAAATTACTTCTTACATTAAACATTTTATTAATTAATAAACTATTTATATTTTTGGCATTTGAATTTATACTTAATTCTTTCATTAATTCTTTTTGTGATTTTCCTTTGTATTTATTAATAATATTATTAACATATTCTTCAAATGAATATTGAGTATCTTTTAATACTTTTTCAACATCAGAATAATTTCCTATGAATTTTCTAACTAATTGTGTCATATAAGAAACTTTAAAGCAAAAAGCTCTTTGCATAGCTGGAATATCATTGAATGGTTGCTTTCTTACTGATAAAGAATTTGCTCCTTTTGTACAAGCTCCTAAGTACATTGTGTCAGCTTCAGATATTTCATGAGCTTTGCCTTCTTTAATTTTATTAATTATTGTATTCCAGTCTTTCTCGATTTGATTTAAGTCTTCATTTAATGCTAATTCCAACAATTTTTCATGAGTTATTTTATAGTCTTTTTTATCTTTTCCTGGTTCCCACAAGTACCAAAGTAGTTGTATCTTATTATTTTTATACCAAAAGTGACTATTTCTAAATTCATTCTTGTATTCATTTTCAAAATCTATAATATTAAGAACAAGTCTTTCTTTTGCAGATAATTTTCCATTCTTTAATTTTCTATAAGGTGTAACTTTTAATTCAATACCTGCTGGCATGAAATCTGGTTCAGAATCACTATTATTTTCCATTCCGAATAAATATTTTTCTATTAATTGTCCTAATCCACCTTTATTTGCTTCTTTATCTTCAATAGTAATTACTTCAGCTTTAATTAAATCATTTAATGATTTACCTAAGGCTGATTTTGTTATTACTTCAATTTCTTCCCGACTATATAATCTTCCTTTTTTCATAAAAAACTCTCCTTTCGATCTTGTTTTTAATTAAGATTTAGTTTAAAATATATATTATATAAAGGTTAATCTTTCCCAATAAATATTTTATAATATTATCTAGGAAGGGTTGATCTTTTCACTTGCTTTTATTATAATATAAGTAGGTATTTTTAACAACATAGGAGGTTATGATTTATGGAAAAAACATTAGTTGAATTATTTGCTGGAGTAGGCGGATTTAGATGTGGGTTAAATCACGTAGAACTTAAAGAAAATAAGACAGTAGAAAAAGGAAATTGGAAATGCTTATGGGCTAATCAATGGGAACCTGCAACTAAGTCTCAAGAAGCCTATGATTGTTATGTTAAAAGATTTGGCTCTGAAGATGTAAATAACGTTGATATTTTTGAAGTAGATAAACATGAAATTCCAGACCATACACTATTAGTAGGAGGATTCCCTTGTCAGGATTACTCAGTAGCACAAACGCTTTCTACTAGCAAAGGTATTGAGGGTAAAAAAGGTGTTTTATGGTGGGCTATTGAAGAAACTCTAGCTATTAAACAACCTCCATTTGTTTTATTAGAAAACGTTGATAGATTGTTATTATCTCCTGCTAAACAAAGAGGAAGAGACTTCGGTATGATTTTAAGAAGTTTCTATGAAAATGGTTATGATGTAGAGTGGAGAGTGATTAATGCTGGTGAATATGGATTGCCTCAAAAAAGAAGAAGAACTTATATATTTGCTTATCATAAATCAACTAATTATTATAAAAAAATGCAAGAAATTAATGAAAGAGATATATGTTTTGAACAAGGTATATTTGCTAAACAATTTCCAATTAAAGATGGTTATGAAAAAATAGTAAAAAATGATGTTTCTGGATATAAAGACTTATTGGAAGTTAGTGACAAATTTAAATCTGAATTTTATAATACTGGTGTGATGATTAATGGAGGTATTTATTCTATAAAAACAAAACCTGATTATAATTTAGTATATCCTTTAAGAAATATTAGAGAACAAGAAAAAGTAGATGATAAATATTTTTTATCAGAATCTCAAATAGAAAAGTTTACTTATTTAAAAGGTGGTAAGAGAATACCAAGAATTAAACCAAATGGACAACCTTACACATATAGTGAAGGTGCGATGCCATTTCCAGATAATTTAGATGCTCCAGCTAGAACAATGTTAACTAGTGAAAGTGGTATTAGTAGAACAACTCATGTTATAGAAGATTTTAAAACAAAAAAACTAAGATTATTAACACCAAAAGAGTGTGAAAGAATAAATGGATTCCCTGATGATTGGACTAATACAGGTATGTCCGATAAAAAGAGATATTTTATGATGGGTAATGCACTTGTCGTTGGTGTTATTGAAAGAATTGGAAAAGAAATAGAAAATATTATTGATGAAGAAGAGTAACAATAAAAACAATAAGAAAATTAATCTTCTTTCAATAATAATTTAATTTACTAAGGAGAAAAGGTTGACTATGAAAAATAAATATAATAAATTAGTACGTGATAACATTCCAAATATTATTAAAGAAAATGGTGAAGAGCCAATCTATCATATTTTAAATGATGAAGAATACTGGAATGCTTTGTTAAAAAAGGATACAGAAGAATTAGAAGAAGTTAAAGAAGCAGAAAGTAAAGATGAAATATTAAAAGAGCTAGGAGATAAACTAGAACTTATTAGAGCAATGGCAGAGTATCAAGGTTTTACACTAGAAGATGTTATAAAACAAGCAGATAAAAAAAGACAAACAAATGGAGGCTTTCAAAAGAGATTGTTTTTAGAAACAGTAAAAAAAGAGGAAAAGTAACCTCTTTTTAATTTCCTGACTCTGCAGTATATAAATTTTGATATTGTTTACAACTCTTTAGCAACTCTTTATGAGTACCACTACCAACTAATTTACCTTTCTCTATTATATGAATAGTATCAGCATCAACAATAGTAGATAATCTATGAGCAACTATGATCACGGTATGATCTTTTACTAAATCATCAATAGTCTTCTTAATATATTCTTGAGACTCATTGTCAAGTGCACTAGTCGCTTCATCAAAAAGGATTATCTTAGTATTTAAAAGAAGAGTTCTAGCAATAGCAAGTCTTTGTTTTTGTCCCCCAGATAAGTTAATACCACCTTCTCCAATTACAGTATCATATCCTTTAGGTAAACTCATAATATAATCATCTATATAAGCTCTTTTACAATACTCTCTCACTTCCTCTAAACTAACATCTTCCTTAACTAATCTAAAATTATCAAGTATAGATAAGTTAAATAGAAAAGGACTTTGTCTAATAATAGAGATATCCCCTCTTAAAGACTCTTCAGTTAAATCTTTAATATTAATACCATCTATAGTAATAGAACCAATATTAGCATCAAAATATCTAAGTAACAAGTTAAATATTGTACTCTTACCATTACCACTACGTCCTACAATAGCAATCTTCTTATTAGGAACAATCTCTAAATTAAGACCATTTAAAGTATAATCCTCATCTTCTTTATATTTAAACTTAACATTACTAAATTTAATAACACCCTTAGTGTTCTCTAACTCTTTAGAACCATATACTTCATCTTTATATAAATCATTATTTAATAATTCCCCTATTCTTTTTAAAGAAACAGTTACTTTATTAAAACTAACTCCAAAGTCACTAATACTCTCAACTACTTCATCAATTCTCCATATATAAGACTCCATCATTAAGAAAACAGAAAGACTAATAACACCATCTAAGTAACACTTACCAGTTGTAAAAAGAATTAAAAACTGTATTAAGAAATAAGCTAAATTATTAAAACCATAATACCATCTTTCATACTTTCTTACTTTAGCAGTATGACTATAAAGTTTATCTATAACTTTAGAAATATTACCCTCTATTATTCTAGTAATACCAAGTGACTTAATCTCTCTAATCCCTGTAATATTTTCTGTCGCCACTTTTACATAGGAGTCACTTTCTTTTTTAATATTTTCTTGGCTTTTCTTAATTCTAGGAAAGAACTTCATCGAAATAAATCCCATAATAACAGCAAGTAACATAATTTCTATAAATAATACAAGAGATATTCTAATTGCAATAACTATAACTATAATTACGACTACTGCTTTACAAATAAGTCTAACCATCTTAGATAATAATTCCATTACTCTATCAGGATCCGTATATAAACGATTAATAAACTCACCAACACCAATCTCTTCAAAAGCAATAGCAGGTAACTTATCTATCTTTTTATATAGGTCTTTACTTACATTTTTTGTAAACTTAATCTCAAAATATGTATATAAAGCATCTCTTGGTATCTGTAAAAAGGTGTAGAAGATAATGTAAATACCCTCATACATTGCTAGATAAAAAACAAAGGAATTTATATCTTTAGCAGTTAAAGCTTCAACAGCAACACCCCAAAAATATACAGATATTAAAGCAGGTAAATAAGATAGTGCAACTAAGATAATATAAAGAACAAGCTTTAGTTTATCATCTTTAATATAATCCCAAAATATTTTAAAATGTTTTAACTTTTTCAAAAAAATACACCTCCAACAAAAAAACTACTTTACAGTAGTTTCTTAAATATCATATTAAAAGATCCAAAGTATGAGACATCTTTTAAAACGCTACTGTAAAAAACATGTAATAAATAATTTTTATTTACACTAGTAACTAAAAGTCTCATCCTAATCACTCTTCCTTTCAAGTAACATAATAATATCATATAGATACATACTTGTCAAACTACACATCTTGTAAATTTGAAAGCAAGACTTAATAGCGGTATAATATACTCGAGGTGATAATTTTGATTATATGTCCAAATTGTAAAACTGAAAATGATGATGATGCTAAATTCTGTAAAAACTGTGGTTATTATTTCTTAGAAAAAGAAAACAATAAAAGAGAAAGCAAAAAGAAAGATAAAGTAAAACATAAAACCAAAACTAAAAACAAAACAAAAGTAAAAAAAGAGAAAGTAAAAGCTCCTAAAAACAAACAATATAATGATAAACCAAAATCTAATATCTTTACAAAAATACTTTTACTATTCTTTATTCTTTTATCTATAGGACTATTAGTAATTGCAAGTATCCTAGGTTATCACTACTATGAAGAAAATAATATAGAAGTACCTAATGTAATAGGATATTCTTATGAAGAAGCAACAGTAATACTTGATACTGCAAACTTAAGTTATGAAATGAAAGAAGTAGAAACAACTAATCAAGAAGAGATTGGTATTGTCATAAAACAAAGTAAGAAAGGTGGTTCTAAAACTCACGAAAATGCTATTATTACTCTAACAGTAGGAGTTCTAGATAATCACGTTACTGTTCCAGATGTTATTGATATGACCTTAGAAGAAGCTACAAGTATTTTAAATGAAAATAACATATCTTATAGAATAGAATATGAAGAAACTACTGATGAAGAAAACAATACAGTTATAAAACAAAGTATAAGAGCAGGTAAAAAAATAGAGAATACAGAAATTATAACTATTACAGTTGCAAGAAACACAAATAATAATAGTGATACTGATAATAATGAAACAAACAATGAAGAAACAGATAATAATAATAATAAGGAAGATGAATCATCTAATCAAGACCAAGAAAAAAATCTACAAAACTAGTAGATTTTTTAATTTAAAGAATTACCTTTAA